>NZ_SMCO01000015.1 GCF_004346685.1 Sulfurirhabdus autotrophica | reverse complement strand
ACTGCTCCAGTGTTTGATTTCTTGCGTCTTCTTTATCCATGCGTTTAAGACAACGGCGAATCAAAAAGTTCAAACTTTATCGTGCCGGATCTATAATACCAAACAAGCGGATCACCCACACACCGATCTGAGAAGAAATTAACTGGAGCTGGCTAGATAAACTATTGAATAAAAAAACAGGGAGCGGAATCATAAAAGCAAGAAACAACAAAGGCACAATAATAGGCCGCATTCCCTGCCACCCTGTGAAAGACAACAACAATCCTATCAAAACCAGCAAAAAGGCATACTGCACGACTACAAATATCGTGCTGAGATTACCTACCAAAAACAATACGAGCCCTAAAGCAACAAAAGCAAACCCAACCCATGAACCTTTAAAGGGTAGAAATTCGAGCTGATCCTTTTTTTGCCAGATCAAAAACAAGGTAATAAAAGGAATAATATAACCATAGCTATACTCTTCCTGCGTACCCCATACTTTGACCATCTCATTGAATCCATCCCAGAAAATAACCCCCAAAAGCAACCCGACGATCACTAAAGCCCCCCAGATCAGGCGCCCCTCTCTCCATACGGTTTTCCCACTCATGTGCTGTGCTCCCTTGCTTATTTTGATTAGAATGACACTAATCTATAATTTATTTTTTCCAAAATGGTTTTGCAGGTTCTTTAAACGGACCATTTTTGATACTCTCAATCTGCTCATCCGTCAAAAACTGGTAAGTCCACATTGCAACGCCATTACCACCCGCCCATTTATTTTTTGAAAATGTTAGCAAATCAGCAACCAGTTGCGGTTCTCGCGGATAAGCATAATCGGTATTTATTGACTCCACATTACCTACCAATACTACAAGACTATCTGGTTTCTTCAATTTACTCCGGCCGTTTTGAGTCAACCTGACATCAATCTCGCGTTTGTAATCCATATTATAAATAACATCGATCCAACCATTATTGCTCCACTCAATACTATCAGCACCCTGCACGCGAAAATCTTGAATAAGGACGATACTATCCACACTAATCAACAATCCGGGTTTTATCGCTTTGGCTTGTAAAGAAAAGTTGGACACAATGTCCGAAACCGCAGATCGATTCCAATCTTTTAAGTACTCCCAAGTCTGGGTTTTATCCCTTAATCTTTCAGGAGTAAAATCATTCACTTCTAAATCTAAAAGTAAATTCCGGCTATATTTATTTTTGTAGTCCTCTACACAATATTTTGACTTACACAGGCCTCTGGAACGAATGACATCAAGATTTATTCCATCTACGTCATAATTTTTAACGACCTCCACCATAAGGTCTACAATAAACTTCCTAAACTCAGGGATATGCACGTTAAATGCATGTTCAGGCGTTCCTGCATCATAATATTCCGGAAAAAAATTTCGCCACCTGGTCATTACGGCAAACCATGGGTGAACTTCAATGCCTACCTCATGCGCTTTCTTAATCAAATTTTCCAGTGGGTCGTAACCTGGCTTCCACTTAGCACGCCATTCTGGGGTCTTTGGTGCCAGTTTAGATGGCCAAGCTGTCCCTTTACCAAGCCATACACACGGAATATACACATTAAAACCCGCGTTCTTGATACGCGCCAATGTTTTCTCTGCACCTTCTGGTGTCACCCATCCGTATGTTTCATCGAAAATTGCACGACTTTCCTGAATTTCCGCCCAAGCTGGCAAAGTAAATACCAGAAAAGCACAAAGGCAAACTAATCGAACAAAGTTACTGATTGTCATCAAAACAATCCCAGTCTCTTTCGAGCCACCTGAGAAACAAACTTTATTAGAGCCGTTTGTCTAAAAATCCGCTTAGGTTGTGATGCCAGCCTATAAAACCATTCCAAGTTCATTTTTCTAAATATTAAAGGCGCACGCTTCACCGTTCCGGCAATGACATCGAAAGTTCCACCTACAACCTGACAAACTTTCACATTAAGTAGTGGCAGGTATTTCTCTACCCACAGTTCCTGCCGAGGACAACCCAGGGCAACAAACAATACCTGCGCACCAGACGAGTTTATCTCGTTGATAAGCTGCGGCATTTCTTCATCTTTAACATAGCCATCCCGTGCGCCTGCTATACAAATTCCTGGGAACCGCTCGCGCAAAACTTCCTGTGCTTTAACATTCACATCTGGCGCTGCGCCAAAAAGAAAAATACTATAACCTTTCCTAGCCGCACTTTCACAAATCGCCGGCATCAATTCACAACCGGGAACCTGTTCTAAAAGACCTAATCCCAGCCACTTCGCAGCAACTATCACGCCAATACCATCTGGTATAAGAAGTCCACCATCACGCAGAAGGTTCAAAAATAGTGGGTTATTTTGTGCCATAACCACTATTTCAGAGTTAAGCGAGTAGATTACTTCGGGCTTATCGCCCGTTATAGTTTGATCTACCCAATCAATTGACTGCTCCATGTTAACGCGATCGATCGGAACACCTAACACTTCTATTCGTTCGAACATTACTTATTCATCCCTTTGCCGCCATCTACTTCAGAGTAATTGAACATTTTACAGGCACAGCGCCTAATTGGAGGTATATCTCCTCAAGGTGAGGCAAAACTCGCTCTGCGCTGAACCGCTCAACAATCTTTTCTTTTGCTGCCACACCCATTGCTGTTCTCAAATCAGCGTTTCCAAGTAGCATTTCAATTGCAACTGCCAACGCATCTACATCACCCGGTTCAATTAATAGACCATCCACACTAGTCTCAATAACATCTGGAATTCCACCCACCGTCGTGGTAATTACAGGCACCCCAGCAGCCATAGCCTCCAAAACACCCATTGGCAAACCTTCATAATAAGATGGCAGCACGTATATTGCTGCCTCATCAAGTTGTAGCTGCTTTTGCTCGCCTTTTACCCACCCTAAAATCTTAATATTTCCCTCAAGGCCCAACTCCCTTGCGCGTTCAACTACTTTTTCCAACTCGCCATCACCACCGCACCTTAGTTCAACGTCAGGAAATAAATTGCGAATCCTTGCAACCGCTTCTAACAAATCATAGGTGCCCTTTCCTTGTCCAAGACGACCAAGAAACAGGAGTACGCGCTGACGTTTTTGCTGTGGCAACACTGTACGCTCTGGTGGAATCGTAACAGAATTAAATATACAAACAACGTTAGCATCAGGCACTATGCTTAAAAGATTCGCTTTCCATTGACTGGATAGCGCAACAACATATGCAGCCCTATTTAGCACAAAGCGAACCAATACTTTAGCCAGCTCGCCACAATGATCTTTATAAAATTGCAAAAAAGTGCCCGCGTGCATATGAAAAACAATCGGGCGCCTCGCCATAATCACAAAAATAATGTAAATAAACTTACGCCAAAAACTGACTTTATCAGATGTATGCACATGTAAAAGAGCTACTTCTCCCATCAACAACATACGCAACAACTTCCATAACGCAATAATTGCAATAATAAGTTTTTTTAATTTTGATCCTTCTACATGCGTTTCAAGATAAACAATTGGCCATCTGTCAAACAAACCTGCCTGGACATACCCACCTACAACGGAAGCTACGCCCCCCAGAGAATGAATTGACGGCCCCATCATGAGGATTTTTTTATGTTTCATGCTATACGCCACAACACTTCATACACTGAACTGTAAATCCGCAAATTTAGTCGCAAAAAAACATTTCCTGCTCAGTTAATTGAAATACATTGTTCTATAACAGAGGCTGTTTCCTCTACCATATTTCGCTTGGTAAATTTATTTTTCACCAAAGTGCGTGCTGCATCCCCCATCGCAATCCGCTTTCTATCTTCAATTAGCAAATTTGCCAATGCTTTTGCCAGCCCCCCTTGATCGCCAGGTTCTACGATCACCCCTGTCTCATCGTGCAATACGGCCTCGGAAGTTCCGCCCATATCTGTTGCAACCATGGGAACCTTCATAGACATTGACTCAAGCATGGCAATTGAAAAAGTCTCTACTGCAGTTGAGGACAAGACTGAAACGTCAGACGCAGCTAATACAGGACGGACGTCTGCAAGACTCCCTAAAAACCGCACTCTTTCTTCAATACCCATCTCTTGTACCAAATGGGTGATTTCAACCCTTAAAGGCCCATCACCGGCAAAAACCAAATATGCATTTGGAACGGCCTTCAACACCTCAGAGAATGCGTTTAAAAGAATCGTATGTCCCTTTTCAGGGCGAAAGCCGGCTATATGACATATCACACGCCCCTCTTCTGGAATGCCTAATGTTCCCCTGAATGCCAAACCAATATCCAGGAATTTAGCAGGTGCGAAGTAGTCAGTATCCACACCGTTGTAAATCACCTGAGAACGCTTTCTCAAGAATGGATATTTTGATTGCCAGTATGTTTTTTGAGCGCCACATACAAAAATCACTTTACTGCAAATACGCATCAACCATTGATAAAAAAACTTATCAAACCATTCATCATGTCTGCTTACATTGACTGTGGTATGCACCGCAAGCACCAAAGACGGCTTACGTTTTGAAAACTTCACGCCCATCAGACTCATAAACAAAGCAATCTGTAACGAGCAATGCACAAGATCGATCCGCTCCTCGTCAATGATTCTTGCAATTTCACGAATCACCCCAAAATCAAACTTATATCTTCTGGGGTGGTGAATAAATTTAACATGGTCATGATCAATCCGATCATATTGATCAAGATTAGCTTCAAATGTCAGTAAATATTTTTTGAATTTTGTACTATCCAGGCTGTTTACCAAATCGATAACTTGCGTCTCCGCCCCTGCACGGAGTAATGATGGCAGCACAAACAATATTTTTTTAGCAATTACAGTCATTAATATTTTCCTGTTGCTGATTGTAGCAAAGCAGCATCCCCCAATTTATTAGCTATGGCTATTTGATATGCTTTTTCAGTTTTCTCAGCGATTGTCTCCCATGACAACTCTGTAGAAGCAAGCACTCTGGCATTTTGTGCCATCAAGGTAGTCACCTGCGAATTATTTACCAATTTTTTAATTGCATCTGCTAATGCAGGAACATCCTTTGGAGGAACCAATAATCCGTTAAACCCTTCCCTCACCACTTCACCAATACTACCCACTTCGGATGCCACAATAGGTCTTCCAAAGCGTAGCGCCAGAGCTACCACTCCACTTTGAGTTGCATCGGTATAAGGCAAAACAACGACGTTTGCCTTATTGAATATCCCTGGAATTTCTTGATCGTCAATATAGCGATCAATTAGTTCAAATTGACTGTCAGACTCAATTTCATCCCGATAATTTTCCAGATCTCTACCAGTTCCTGCGATCACGCCTTTCACAGCTACGTTTTCTGAATTAAGCACTTTCACAGCGTCAATAAAATAGCGCAAGCCCTTATATTGCTCAATTCTGCCAAAAAAAAGTAAATTACCACTTTCCCACTGCTCATCGTGCATCTCTGGAGCCTCACCTAACGGCCCATGGGGAATTGCCACAATTCTGTCTTGTAACCAGGGCAGCAACTTTTCACTTTCATTTTTTATTCGATCGCCATGAACAATTACCACATCAGGCATATGACGCAAACGTTGCTGATAAAAAATTATCCTTTTTCTCGCTTGTGAATCTATCCCGGAATGAGGAATATGGTCATGAATGGTAAGCACTAGCGGGTATTTTCGAAGTAAAAGTAGTGCAGCCATCAAGTAATCAGTAATTGCCTCCTGACAATGTACAACATCCGGCGAAAAACGTTTTATCCTGGAAACTATGTTAAAAATATTAAACAGCATCAATGGATTCTTTAAACCATAATCCGGAAGCACAATAATTTCAAACTGTTGCCCTTCAACAGGATTCAATCGATCTCCCAACTCACGTTCCGCATTTTTCTGATTTAAGATCAGTTGCACCTCGTGCCTTACCGATAATGCTTTTGCCAATAAAAATGTATATTCTGAAAAGTGAAATGAAATTAACGTGATTTTCATTTAAAGCCTTCAATTAGATCGGCGCTGAGAAATATTCCCTTTTCTTCCCAGTAAAAAATCCCAGAGCCCCCAAATATAATAATATGTACCTCGCCACGGCATTCCCTTTGCCACCCGGCGCGCCAGATAAACCATGTGATACCCAAACAATCCCAGCCCATGCTTAATCAGGCGAAAATCTTTCTTGTTTTTTGCAACCAGCATCATCTGATTTCGCGCTCGAAAATACAAACGAAATGGCGACTCTTCGCCACCTGCAAGTGAAGCGGTTACTTTATGCCAAACAATTGACTCTGGCACTGCAACAACCCTGTACCCTGCATCAGACACTCGAAAACAAAAATCCGCATCTTCACACAAATAAAAATAGTCGTCGTCCAGCACACCGATTTTTTTAATTAATTCTGCACTCGTCAATAGCGCGCAACCAGTCGCATAATCGCATTCGACTAGATGATTAAATTGCCCAACATCTTCCACCTGTCCGCCAACGGGGCCGCCCAACCCCGTATTGCGATCCATAAATCCACCAAAAAACCAAAGTTTATTCGAAGGTTTGGCAAAATATATCTTGCTGGTTACGACACCGACACCGGAATCGCTTTCCATCGTATTAACAAGTGGCTCCAAAAAAGCGGCATCCACCTCTGTATCATTATTTAACAGCATAACATAGCGCATGCCATCAGCAACTGCTTGCTTCATGCCAACATTATTTCCACCAGAAAACCCCAGATTCCCACCACTTTCCAGCACGGTTAAATTATGTTTATCGCCAAATTGTTCACGTATTGCTTCAACACTACCATCTGATGAAGCATTATCTACAACATAGACATAAAAATGCCTATAAGTACATTGGAACAGTGATGACAAACAAGCTAACGTATCAGACTTGCCATTCCAGTTGAGTACCACAACACCAAGGCTAGGATCGTTGATGCTTTCTTGAGATTTAGTCATGCTTTTGCTCATTCTGAATAGAATTAGCTTTACGTGCAGCAAGCGCTCTTATCCCAATTATTTCCATCATCGCTACGCTTACAATTAATGCTGCAATTCGCGTATCCAGTGCAAAATCTGATTGGGTAATGCCATTAACTAAGTGACGCATAGTACTAACTAAAAGGGCTAGCATTAGAGCCTTTTGAACTGGATTATCAATGAAACGAAAACGCCTCAAAGCATTTAGGCAAGCTTGAATGAACATTACAAAGAATGCCACTGTGCCAACTAAACCAGTTTTCACTAAGAGACTAACAATTGTACTGTCGCCATAAACCAAACCGCTACCGAACCCCAGACCAAATAACCAGTTTCCGTCCATTTTGCTAAACAGGTATTCCGCACTATCTACACGACCTTTCAGGCTTGAATCCTGCCCCGCTTCAGTCACACCACGAAAAAACCGTTCGCCAATAAATTCAAACAATCCATAATTACTACTCGTGGTTGCATATATTGCTTTGTACGCAATGGCGAGCGTAATAACAATAACACTCAATACGAGAATATTACGAATTTTAGCCTTAGCTGCACTTTCACTTATCAACAATGGCATCAGCAACAATGCCAAAAGTGTTGTTACGTACATGCCACGGGTAAATTGCAACAATACCTGCAACGCCAGAATCAAAGCCAGCCATCCCCACCACTGACGATTGCGCCCGGTGGGAAATAGCCACATGCAAAAAGCCACAAAAAGCATAATTCTGAACAGTACCGTACCTTGAGATAACAATCGCTTATAATCCAGTGTAGCCGTGCCTGTGCCGCCCGTGCTGACATCAAGAGAACTGCTATACAGCCATGTATATTTCTGAAATATATCCAATTCCCCGAAAAAAAACTGGTATAGAAAAAGCAACGCGCCAAAAAAAGCCAACACTGCCCAGAGTTTTATGATCCAACTTATCCCTTTATCGTTACCAAAACACCAAATCACAGGAAAAAACAACATATAGTAATAAAAATCCTTACTGTCGTTATATACCCTAAACAAAGGCCTATCGAATGCAACAACAGCGTAAAGCACTTCAGCTACAATAATTATCATAAAAAAAGCAACAAATTTACTTAGACTTGATCCCACAGACGTCTTGCTATTATTTAGTTTGGCAAACATCCCAAAAAAGACTAAAAGCCACAACAGTAAATCCTGAATAAACATATTCGCTCCGCCCACCAGAGGAACGGATGGCAAAGAAAAAGTCTGAAATACAGTATTAAATAAGACAAAAATTACTGCCAACATCATGAACAATAGCAAACTTGGAGCAGGCATTCGGGTAGCCTGAAATGCATCTCCTTTCAACACCATTCCGTCTGCTTGTACAGCCTGATTCATTTTTGTGTTCCCCCACTTTTATACAATCTTGTTTTTCAAACGTTATCGCAGACACCACTTTCTCAATCTATCAGTAATAATCATTTTCTTGGATAGTTTTCTTTCAATGGCACCAAGCGTAGACAGATCCGATTCATCAATACTGCGCGTGATTATAGGAGAGGCTAAGCAAACCAACGTAATCGCACCTAGCAGAAAAAAATGCTTCCAACCCGATGAAAACGGAAAAACCCACACCAAACCAGCACTTAGTATTCCCGCTAACCCACTAACGGCTAGAGGCCGCATATATGCAGCTTTCAAAGGATGAATACCAGTTTGCATATACAATTTTACTGAGATAAAAATATTCGAAACCGACAAGGCTAATGCTACGGCAATTGCTGCGCCCATTGCTCCCCATAACGGCATCAGGACAACACCCAACACTATGTTGATTAAAGCAGCTATTGCCGTAGATAAAAAGATTGCTCTCCGAGTCCCAAAAGCTAACAGTGTCACACCATTCGGCCCTAGTGCCACATGCATAAAATAACCTACTGCCAATACCCTCAACACATTTGCTGCTGGCAAATAAGCCTTCCCGAATAGCAAACCAACAATAAACTCTGCATCAACCAAAATCCCCAAAAACACAGGCAAAGTAACCACTGCAATCCACTTGGTGCTGCTTAAATAGAGTTTTTCAACTTCCTGGCTTCCCTGCCCTCCCTGCCCTCCCTGCCCTCCATGCACTGCTGTAGCAATGGGCAAATATATAAAAGCCAAGGCAATCAATGGCATCTCAAGTAACCGCGACAGTGTTACAGCGACATTGTACTGACCAACAAAATCTGCCGATTTAAAATAGCCTAACAACAATGTACTTGCGGAGACCATTAAAATTTCAATCACATTATTGCCAAACAATGGAAAAGAAAACCGGACCAGCTCACGCCCGCCCCATATCGATTGAACAGGCGGAAGCAAACGAGGCATAGTGCGCCAGGCATATCCGGAAAAAGCCACGAAAGATATAAGAGTGGTTACAACCGTTATCCACACAATCCCCGAAAGCCCCCACCCCATGAATGCCACCAGCAAAAGGCCTATTATGCGCATCAAGCGATTTAACAGCTCATCGAACAACACCTTTGGCCAGGTACTTGCAAAGCCTCTAAATATACTAATCAGCGCGAGAATCATGGCTGAAGGCCACAAAATCAATGAAAAAAGGTTCAACACCCTGGTTAACTCCGGCTTTCCGAAAAGGGCCGCGAGTTGGGCTGAAAAAACAAAAGTTGCTGCAGTCAACACAGCACTCACAGCTGCAACAACACCCAACGTCGCCATTACTATTCCACGCGCTCTTGCAAAATCACTCACCGCCAGATACTTCGCGATTAACTGTGGCGCACCATTGCCGAAACCCATATTGGCCAATGTTGCAGCCATTGCAACAAATACTGCCGCCAATGTATACAACCCATATTCAACAGGTGCTACCAAACGCACCATGATCAAGCCGGAAGCCAATTGCAACACTGATCCCGCAACTGAGCCCAGCAGTCCAATTCCCGCTCCAGAAGCCATCTGGTTCAGATTTTTTTGCTTCGATGCCATTATTGCAAGCCATCCTGATAAAAATTCACTAACAATTCCAGTGACTCAGGTCACGCCTAATCAATCTGGCTAACTTTTCATTTTCAGGGCGAAAGTGCTCTGCCAGCTGACGACGTGTTTCATCAAGCAATTTCAAATCGCTCGGTTTTTTGTTCCAGGCAATCAGACGTGCCCGCAGCCAATCTCGCCAAGCCAGTTTCGGAACAAACAGGCGCAAAAAACGGCGAGCGATTGGGTAAGCTTGCTCATTTCGGAATAACACGGTGAGCGCCAGATTTTTTGGCACCGTAGCCTCATGGAACCGCTTGCTAATTTGGCCGGGCACAAAATCAGGTGCTACTCCCAGAAACTCAAAGCATTTACGGACTGTTTCGACCGGATTATTATTCAGATCTTCCGCCAGCAAAAAAAGCATCTGCGATTTGTCCCACTTTTCTAAAAATCTGTTTACCTGATCAAAATAAAAGCCCCGCCGCACATAGCTGAAATGGAAATCTTGCTCGTAACCTTGCTCAATACGTTCAGCTTCGATTCGAATTGCCTCTTCAAACGTATTAAGCTCCAAACCACGTCGATATGTCATAACATAGTGAGAAAAAGCTCTATCAACAGGGTTTCTGAAAATAAATATCAGCTTTGAATTAGGAATGTGCTGAAATATCCGCTCTACACCCACATTGAAATACATGTAGTCTGGATCAATTTCACCAACAACCTTTTCATTTTTACTTTCTGCAAAATATTTTTCTGAGTAATATTTAACACCCTGAGAATATTGCCCATCATCCACAAAAAATTTCGTTTCTTTTTGTGATGGCAGAAATATTTCAGGGTGATCAACCAGATAATGATGTAATGCGGTTGTCCCTGACTTCTGAGCACCAACCACGAAAAAATTTGGCAATACCACTTAGTTCCCCTTAATATTATTTTCTTTCTTTTATTACTTTTGCTGGCACTCCTACCGCTATTGAGTAGGGAGGAATATCTTTGGTAACTACGCTATTTGCCCCAACAATTGCGCCCTTACCAATATTCACTCCTTTGGTAATGATTACTCCATAGCCAATCCAAACATCATCTTCAATCACTACTGGTTTGGTTGTTATACCTTGATCTTTTATTGGCATTTCAGGGTCTAAGAAATTATGGTCCGTATCACGAATAGAAACATTTTCAGCGATTAATACATTTTTCCCAATCCTTACTTCCTCGTTACAACCAATAACAGCACGTCTGCCAATTATGGTACCTGCTCCAATAAAAACTCTCGCTGAACCTTTAATCCAAACATCTTTTTCAACATATACATCTTCATCAATCCTGACTTGAAAATTATCCCCAAAAAACTGGGTTAATTCGAAACCACTCCTTATTCGCACACTCCAGCTTTTAAATATTAATTTCTTACCATACCTTACCTTCAACATCATATTTCTAAAAACTTGAGCTAAAATAAGTAGGCGTATTAACATTTTTCAGAAATTAATATTTATCAAAAAATCCATAAATCAAATAGATACATCAAACTTTCTTACCCACAAGATAAACCGCCCCTGCTACATTAGAATTCTTATTAAAATTCAAGAGAGAAAATGGCAATACAACCAACGAAACCAGCGTTCCTAAAAAATAATCAATGTATCTATTTCCCGTCGCATTCCGCACCAGACTCTGACAGTAAAATGCCAGCGCAGAACCGCCAGGAATAGACGTATCGCTTTGCAGCAAGTTGAACTGGCTGAAGATAACGCCCAAAGCATCTTTCGAAAATCTGAATAAATCAGGTGTGTCAGGGCAATACGCCTGTACAAAAGGCGCATCAACGTAAACTAACCCACCTGGTTTCAACACCCGAAAAAGTTCAGATGCTACCTGATGGGGATTGCGGCAATATTGCAAAACAGCAGACAAGACAACAATATCAAAGGTGTTTTTCCCAAATGGAATGTTATGAACATCGCAAACACAATGGATTCCTGGTTTATTCTGGATATCCACATTAATACAGTTTTCACCCAAATTTGTACTGCTTGAACCCGCATTCAGGATTATTGCCTTCTCAAAACCATATCCTGATAAAAAATCCCCAATATCGTAAGTTTTTCTTATCACATTAATATTCAGCATTTTTTTAAAGTTGCCAAGCTTCATAATCTGTTTCATCTCATTAAAGAATACATGAATCAAAAAACTTACCCATTGTACGCTTCAGATTTTGTTTAGGAATTCCCATGCGGCCTCCTGAATTTAAGCAGCGCTAGCAATGACAACGTCAATAACACCATCGACGTTCTCAGCAACACCCTTTGCCAGTGTTCATGCACAGGTGGATAGGTAGCTAGAGTAAAAATCGATACTGCAAGCACAAAGGCCAGCACATACCAACTTGACTTTGGTCGATAACAAATTGAATCAATGACTGTCAACTTATTTTCATGATTAAGTGTATGTACCGTGGATACACTTTTATCCCAATTAGGCTTTGCGGAAGTGGTAAGGTGTTCCTTATATTCCCGTTCATTAAGCACTTCCACTTGATTTATATTCAATCCATACCCGTATCGAACTGAACAATCTTGAGAAGGACGGAAAATTTCACCATTGTGCATGAATAGCTTTCCGGCAGGGCGCGCACGACGAACATCGGAAACTACCGGATTACGTGGATGAGAAATCCAGTTACTACTTAGCGGACTATCTGCATAATACAAAAACAACTCATCCCAATCAGAACCCCCTTTATTTTCAACAACATTGGCAAACAACCACCATTTTCCATCATACTGGAACAGTGTTGCATCCACCGCATTGATATCTTCCAACAAATTTTTCTGGAATTCCCACTTATGAGGAAACTCTTGGCATTTGTAAAGCTCAATGGTACGGTTCTGCTCTGTCTCAGGCACCATGTACTGCTCACCTTCGAATTCAAACACGAAAGGATATGAGAGGTGGTAGGGTTTATCCAATACAGGTTTGACGTCACCTAACTCGCCATTCTCATTAATTGACATAACGGAAAGCCTACCTTTTTTTCTGGAATATTCAAATTCTTCTAAATAAATATAATATTTTCCTTCCTTGTATACAACAAATGGATCAGCCCAGAAAAGCCCTTTTGGCGGAACAATTTTTTTGTACTGAGGCAAGGTTGTCGCAAGGCCATCCTGAAACCTGTACCAAAGCACCCACTGCTCTAAAAACAGGAATCTAACAAGTTTGTGTTTCACAAAACCGGCGAATTGTATCCAGATAAACTTAACTACCTGGAAGTTGTTAGGTGCTGTATAGAATCTATTTGAGTAAAATGTTGGCGATTTATTGTCATGATGCACTTTAGCGAAGAAGTGTTCTTCCCCTAAAAAATGCAGTTCCTTCAGCATACGTGGAACAAAAGAGGCACTCTTCCAGTAACATTGATTCAGGCTGCGCGAAAGCAGCTGGTGAGTTGCAGTGAACGAACGGTATAACACGACGCCATTGTCCAGCTCTTCTGTAAGAATCTGAAGCACGGTGCCAATTACCGATTTACCCTCCTGCTTCTCCCAGAAACCGGGTGGCCAGCCTCGAATTTCCATGTTATCGGAATGATGATATGACCATATTCCATAGCGGGGGGTTTTCAATATTTCTCCACGCAATATTCTAAAACCCAATCTGACTATCACATCTAAATCATGATTCCGAATAGAATCAAGGTCATTCCCTTCAATATAATCGGAAAATTGAGTCTGTCTTGGATTGACTGAGAGCCTTGGCACCCCTGATAACAGCGGCCCAATATATTTAGACTCAAACGCATTTGGTTTATTTTTAAAAAGCCTGCTTTCAACTTCTATATAGGTTTTATACAGAAGCTTTTGCCAGTTTTTAAGTATTCGGCCAAAATAGGGTTGGCTCTCGCTTGGATTAAAAGAACCATTCATAACAACCAGTGTTATTTCCGCATGCTCAGACTGCTGAATTTTTTCCAGCATGGAAAATGCCCATGCAGGTACATTTTCAGAATCAAGCATCACCCCAATCTTTAATTTTTCAAGCATCCGCGTCTCTGTGAGAGTAATCAGGGTCCCACTCCAGTTTTATTTTATCAGCGGCTTGGTGGTGCCAGGCACGTTGTGGTGGAATCCCCAATGAGGTTGTTTATATGCAATATGATATCGTAAAGTTGTTAACCCGACGGGACACTTTTAGAATCAGTTGCAATTTTCTTTTATATATTATCTAGTTAATAGTATGAACTAATTCACCCATCAATTTACCATCCATTCCCCCTGAAATTTATATGCAATATTTAACTAAATTCATGCCTGTGGCCTTGTCTCGTCCAAACACAATTCCAAAGCCGCTTTCCATTCCGGTAGTATCAACCCAAAGACCCTCTCTAATTTTTCATTAAGAAGCACTGAATTCTGAGGCCTATGTGCTGGCAAAGGATACTCGCTAGTAGAAATAGGAACTAACCTCGGTATTGGTGTAGACATGATGTCTAAAATGGACTGAGCGAAGCCATGCCAACTAGTTCCCCCCCTTGATGTAAGGTGGTAGATGCCACTTAGTTCGTTAATTGCAGAAATTTCAGATTTATTTAGGCGCATTACTTGGCCTAAAATCTGCGCAGTTGCCTCTGCAATCATCCGACTCCATGTTGGCGCACCAATTTGATCATCAACAATCTTTAACTCATCTCTTTCTTGGGCTAATCGCAAGATAGTGCGAAGGAAATTATTACCACGCCCACCGTAAACCCAACTTGTTCGTAATATTATGTGGGGTACATTTGCAGCCTGGATAGCTTGCTCACCAACCAACTTGGTCTTTCCGTAAACACTTAAGGGATTGGGTATATCCAACTCAGTATAGGGCTCGTCCTTTGTTCCATCGAATACATAATCAGTAGAATAATGGATCAGGAGAGCATTAATCCGTCGCGCTTCCTCAGCCAGGATACCTGGTGCAATACTGTTTATTGCCTCGGCAAGATCAGGTTCGGACTCAGCTTTATCAACTGCGGTATAGGCAGCGGCATTGACGATGATATTAGGCTTTATTTCGCGTACCGTAGAAACTATTGAATCTGGTTTGGCAAGGTCTACAACTTGCCGATCAACTATAATTATTTCACCAAGCGGTGCTAGGGTTCGCGCCAACTCCCAACCAACTTGTCCGTTTTTTCCAATGAGCAAAATACGCTTCATGGAAACACCTCGGCATTTTTCAGAGTAAGTCCTGTCTTATCCTTTGCTGAAAGCTGCGGCTCAACATCAAGTGGCCAATCTATTTCGAGGTCTGGATCATTCCAGGCAATGCAACGTTCAAATTCCGGGGCATAATAATCCGTTGTTTTGTACAAAAATTCTGCATAGTCAGACAACACCAGAAAACCATGGGCAAAACCTGGTGGAATCCATGCCATCCGCTTACTCTCGGCGCTGAGGTAAAAGCCAACTGATCGCCCAAAAGTTGGCGAACTTTTTCGAATATCCACGGCAACGTCAAATACTTCACCAGCAATAATCCGCACCAACTTTCCTTGAGATTGCTGAATTTGGTAGTGCAGTCCACGCAGCACTCCCTTTGCTGAACGAGAATGGTTGTCCTGTACAAATGGCATTTCAATTCCGGCAAGCTCAGACAAATTTTTCTTATTGTAACTTTCAAAGAAAAAGCCGCGTTCATCGCCGAACACTTTGGGTTCAATAATAATTACGCCAGGTAGACTGGTCTGGATAATATTCACTAGAATATTCTCTCTTTCAATAATTCCAGCAAATATTGACCATAGCCATTTTTGCTCATCGGCGCGGCTAGTTGTTCAAGTTTTTCTGCTGAAAGGTAGCCCAAACGATAGGCGATCTCTTCCGGGCAAGCGATTTTTAAACCTTGTCGCTTTTCGATAGTTTGAATAAATAGGGACGCTTCCAGCAAAGATTCATGCGTTCCAGTATCTAGCCATGCCATTCCTCGCCCCATTACCACCACTTCCAACTTCATTTTATTTAGATAAATCTTATTCACATCTGTTATCTCAAGCTCTCCCCGTGGTGAAGGCTTGAGAGACTGGGCAATATCCACTACATTGTTATCGTAAAAATAAAGGCCAGTCACAGCATAGCGGGACTTTGGCGCTACTGGTTTCTCTTCTAGGGAAATCGCCTTACCTGACAAATCAAACTCAACCACACCGTAGCGTTCTGGATCGTGAACAGGGTAAGCAAATACGGTAGCACCTTCCTGCTGCTTTGCTGCCGTTTGAAGCTCATTAGAAAGCTCATGACCGTAAAATATATTGTCGCCCAATACTAAAGCACATGCCTCACTACCTATAAAACGCTTGCCGATGATAAATGCTTGGGCGATACCTTGAGGCTCAGGTTGTATAGCATAGGAAATATTCAGCCCCCAGCGTTCCCCATTCTCGAGCAATTGTTCGAAGCGCGGTGTATCCTGTGGTGTAGATATAATCAAAATATCCCGAATACCTGCCAACATCAGCGTAGATAGCGGATAATAAATCATGGGCTTGTCGTAGACCGGCAACAATTGCTTGGAGACCGATTGGGTGACAGGGTAAAGTCGTGTACCAGACCCTCCGGCGAGGATAATTCCTTTCATGATTTTTCCCTGGTATTGTAATTAGTTGTAACCCATTTTTGATATTCACCACTTACTATATTTTGCACCCAGTTTTTATGTTCAAGGTACCATTGCACTGTTTTGCGAATGCCAGTTTCAAAACTTTCCTTGGGTTGCCATCCGAATTCAAGCTCAATCTTGCGCGCATCAATAGCGTAACGTTGATCATGACCCGGACGGTCTTTAACAAAAGTTATTAATGAAGCATGTGGTGTAATTAGTGAATCTGTACAGAGCTCATCCAATATTGCACATACCGAGTTAATAACTTCAAGATTGGTCTTCTCATTGCAACCACCTATATTGTAGGTTTCCCCTAAACGCCCTTTAGCAAGTACCACTCGAATCGCTTCGCAATGGTCCCCTACATACAGCCAATCACGCACATTCAGTCCATCACCATATACGGGCAAGGGTTTGCAATTAAGCGCATTGTGAATAATCAGCGGGATAAGTTTCTCCGGAAACTGATATGGGCCATAGTTATTAGAGCAGTTAGTAGTCAGTGTGGGCAGCCCATAAGTATGATGATAGGATCGGACAAGATGATCTGATGCTGCCTTTGATGCAGAATACGGACTGTTCGGTGCATAAGCCGTGGTCTCAGAAAACGGTGGGTCAAGTGGTCCAAGTGAACCATAAACCTCATCAGTTGATATATGCAAAAAACGAAATACCGACTTTTCGGAGTCAGCAAGTTGTGTCCAGTAGCCTCGAACTGCTTCAAGCAGTTGGAAAGTACCGTTTATGTTCGTCTGAATAAAATCTTCAGGCCCATGGATAGAGCGATCGACATGGCTTTCTGCCGCGAAGTGCACAATAGCATAAGGCTTATACTGCCGTAACAAACCTTCAACTAATGTACGATCATTTATGTCACCACGTATAAATACATGGCGTGCATCATTTTTTAGACTAGAAATATTCTCCTTATTTCCGGCATATGTCAGCTTATCAAGGTTGATAACTGACGTCCCTTCGACTGCTAACCAATCGAGCACAAAATTCGAGCCAATAAAACCCGCTCCCCCCGTCACAAGTATTGTTTGTTTATTATTCATTTGTCCCACTTTTAATTATTATTACAATTTACTTTTTGCGCCTACCTGCATAAAAATAACCAGTACAGCTGTGAGTATTTGCAGTATTAGTAAGCTTTTCATTATTTTAATGGCATATCCGCAATCAGTTCAGCACCGCCAAATTTTTCACTACCAGTCTCTTCCAAATATCCCTCACTCAACAAATACAACAATATCTCTTGTGCGGCCTGCATTGGTGAAACTTCAGCGGTGTTGATGCGTAACTCCGGATGCTCCGGTATCTCATAAGGATCACTAACACCAGTAAATTCAGGAATCAAACCTTGCCTCGCCTTTGCATACAATCCTTTGCGATCACGGCTTTCACATATTTCTATTGGCGTAGCCACATGAATTTCAATAAAGGTGCCATGCTGTTCAATCATTTCTCGAACAGCACGGCGCGTTACTGTATAAGGTGCTATCGGTGCGCAAATGGCAACACCACCATTTTTGGTAATTTCACTTGCTACAAAACCGATTCGCCGCACGTTAATGTCGCGATGCTCTTTAGAGAAACCTAATTCCCTGGAAAGGTTAAGCCTTACCACATCGCCGTCCAACAACGTAACAGGTCGGTCACCTTCCTCAATGAACTTGGCGTAAAGAATTTTCGCCAAGGTTGATTTACCTGAGCCAGATAAGCCTGTGAAAAACAAGGTGATACCCTGATCACTTCGCGAAGGACGCACTTTTCTGAGTTGATCTAAGACATCAGAATATGAGTACCAGGCAGGTATCGGTTTGTTTCTTGCAAGGTGATCATATAGCTGTCGATCACCAAATATAATGCTTTTTTTGCCTTCCTGTTCAATCTGTTTCATAGGCAAAAACATTTTATCATCAGAAACGTAGCGCAGTTCTTGCACTGGCACTATACTAATTTCCAATTCGTTCTGATAACGTGCAACCAACTCCTGAGCAGACCCAGCTGCATAAAAACGAGGCCCTCCTTCGCGAACTCCAGGAGGGGCAGCATGTTCTGGACCAACAATAAAATGAGAGCAGCCATAATTCTGACGGATAATGGCGTTTAGAAGCGCCTCGCGCGGGCCTGCCATTCTAACTGCGAGCGGCAGTAGTGAAAGCATTGCAAGATTATGTGGATAATGACGTCTGATGGCTTGGTAGCAGTGTACTCGAGCATAGTAATGCAAATCGCCAGGTTTGGTCATGCCAACTGCCGGGTGCAGCAATATATTAGCTTGCGCATTTTTAGCAGCATTGAGTGTTATTTCTCGATGTAGGCGGTGCATTGGCTTACTAGTATGGAACGCCACCACCCGCCTCCAGCCAAACTTATCAAATAAGTGGCGCAATTCTTGCGGTGTGTCACGCAAGGTTTCAAAATCGTAATGATAGGGAAGTTGAATACCTTCTACTCTGCCACCCACATATATAGGATGAACTTCTTCGTACAAATATCGCACGCCGGGGTGTTCATCTGAAGCTGTCCCATAGACCATTTCCGCTTCGCGCATTTTTTCCGGCTGCCACAAACTTTCAACATGCATGACAGCGAGCATAAAACCTTCCGCATCGAGCAAAGCAAGCTTCGAACCAAACGTCAGTTTTTCAGCCAGTTTTTCCGGGATATCTAAAATGATTGGGACTGGCCAAAGCTTTCCATCTGGAAGCCGCATTCCTTCAACAACAGACTGATAAACCTCCTGGATCATGAAACCCGTGAGCGGCGAGAAAGCACCATTCATGATAAGTTCTAAGTCACACAACTGTCGCTGACTAAGCGTTATTCCAACTTGGTTCTGAGATTCAATTTTAAGTTCGGTGGCCCGGACCGCCCCCACCATAATTTCAACGAGGCTACCTCCATATGGTGTTATAAGATTATCCATATTATTTAACACATCCCTTATTACCTACCTGGCTATCACTTAAAAACGCTCAACACCAAAGGTGTGACAAAATATTAACAATCAATCTGTAGCCTTAAAGCCAAAACAGCTTATTGGAACACAATCGTTCAAAATACTTCTCATTCTTAGATCAATTACGTGATGTACATTATTAATCAAAATACTGCAAAACACTAAATTCAGTTCATTGATTTTCTTTGTATTTTTTGTGTCTCACGCACTATCCTATAGAATAGGTAACTCGCATTTTGTATCTTAATTACCTGCTTACCTATACCAACCGGCATACCCCTTGCCAAGATTTTATATGGACCAACACCTGAATCCGCACCAAATACGGCGTAAATACCTGGCTGAAGTATTCGGGTTGTAATAGACAACTCACCATTCTTTAGCTCTACCTTGTAGCCACCATAAGGCTTCGCCAACGGCTCCCCTACAAATATCCCTTGCCCTGGCAAAGCAACACTCTTCCAATAAGCTTCTATCAGTGTCTCACCGTTGATATAGTAATTAATCACAATTCCTGGAATCGGGAATTTACCTGGAAAATTGCATGGTTCCACAACTGCGCCATAACTACCTGATGCACCAGCCTCCAACCAACGCAAAATGCTCATCTGCAAACTATCAGTCAACTGCCCTCCTGCTGAAGTAAGATGATCAGCAATTGCACCTGGAATAAAAGTATTACTAGTCACCTTGGCCACTTCTGAAGTTCCAGTAAAATAGAACATCACATCTGTTTTATTTTCAATAAAATTGCTTTTCACACGTTCCAATTTAAAAATACCATCCATATAACGAAGTAATTCATCATATTGTGCAGCACGAACATTACGGTTTTTGTCAGTCGTATCCAACAGATAGCCTGTACCTGAAGGAAGCGTGTTATCTGAGAGAATTCCCCGATCTATAAGCTTTTTTACTTCATTAAAATCTGTACCAGCCAGGCTCATAGTGGGCCGCATTTTAAACATTTTATAGGGGGTATTACTGGGTGAATTGAAGTATGGGTTTGGTTTTGTTAGTTCGCAGCCATTTGCACAATATTTTGAGTCAAATCCTAAGGCAAAAGCAGTAGTAATTGACATGCAATCCACTCGATAGGGTTTGGACCAAGTCAGTGCAAAGGCCTGCACCTGCTGTGGAGTAATTAAATCAACCTGCGTTTTTATTTTCGTAAATTCAGCCTGATTCATAGTAGTTGAACCGGGTTTAAAACTGATGTGGATCATGTTCCTTTCGGGAATATTGCGTTTTATTTTATAGTATTGCGCGATTTCCACACTTAAGGGATCGGCATCGTTGACAATCACTGCAAGCTCTTCGGGACCAAGACTCGTTTTGGGGAAAATTATTGTTGGTTGGGGCGAAACAGATAGTTGTTCGAGATTTGACTCAGCAAAGCAAGAGGGGTACGACAAAGCCAATACAAAGAGTGACACAACAACTTCCAAAAATTTTTCTTTACTCTTAAACACAATTAATGGCTCAGGTCGAAAACTGCCAACTCACCCTTAGAAGCTACATAAGCAAAAGGATTACATTCTGACATTATGCATATCCTTTCGGATTATTTACTTGCCATCGCCAAGTATCTTCACACATTTTATCTACACCAAATTCCGCCTTCCAACCAAGCAAGCGTTCGGCTAATGCTGGGGCAGCGTAGCACGCTGCGATATCACCAGAACGTCTTTCAACAATTTTATATGGCACATTGCGACAACTGGCTTTTTCGAAAGCACGGACCATATCCAGTACTGAGTACCCTTGACCAGTTCCCAGATTAACCGTGAGTGGCTGGTTGCCTTCCCAACCTTTCAAAGCTTGTAGCGCTGCCCAGTGACCCTTTGCGAGGTCTACCACATGGATATAATCGCGCACACCGGTCCCATCAGGGGTGGGATAATCGCCACCAAAAATACTCAAATGCGGCCGTCGCCCCACAGCAACTTGAGATACAAAAGGCATCAAATTATTTGGAATACCGTTTGGATCTTCGCCGATCAGGCCACTTTCGTGTGCACCCACAGGATTGAAGTAGCGCAACAATGCTACCTTCCACGAAGGATCCGAGAGCACAAGGTCGCGCATGACGTCTTCGATGATCAACTTGGAACGACCGTAAGGGTTTGTAGCTGAAAGTGGAAAATCTTCGTGGATCGGCACTGTGGCGGGATTACCATAGACTGTAGCGGATGAACTGAAGACGATCTGCCGAACATCTGCTGCGCGCATGGCTTCGAGCAAAGTTAACGTACCGCTTATATTTGTATCGTAGTATTCAAGTGGCTTCTCTACCGATTCACCCACCGCTTTTAAACCGGCAAAATGAATGACAGCTTGAGGCTTTTCTGCTTCGAAAATAGGGGGAAGTGCTTCTGCATCACGAACATCAGCGTCATAAAATGATACTTTTTTCCCGGTAATTGTTTCTACGCGGCGCAGGGCTTCACGCGAACTGTTACATAGATTGTCTACCACAGCGACTTCTAATCCCGCTTCCAGCAAAACCAGACAAGTGTGAGAGCCAATGTAACCGGCTCCACCTGTAATTAGAATTTTTCGATTTTCAGACATTTTTTTCGTCCCCCATTTACTTTGTTCGCCACCATGTGACGATAAGCGATATCGTCACGGTGTAAGGCGCAGCCCCAAATCTTTTTTATTATTACTTTGTCATTTTTTTTATTCACTCATTGACAAGACCAGGGCGAATGGTATTCATTTACTCAACCCAATTGAAGCCCCCGTAATGCTTCAATAATACGTGGTACAGCATTTCCATCTCCATAAGGATTGTGCGCATGAGACATAGCAATGTATGTATCCCTGTCGAGCATCACTTGCTCCACACCAGTGACAATTTTATCGCGGTCAGTACCAACCAACATCACCGTTCCCGCTTCAACTGCTTCTGGGCGTTCTGTAACATTTCTCATCACTAATACCGGCTTACCAAGAGCCGGCCCCTCTTCCTGAATACCGCCAGAATCGGTAAGAATCATATCCGAATGATCCATCAACCATACAAATGGCGCGTAATCTTCCGGTTCAATCAACATGACGTTTTCCAATCCGGCAAGAATATCAAAAACCGGTTTGCGAACATTTGGATTTAGATGCACTGGATACAGCAGGTCCCAATCTGGATGTTTATTAGCCAGATCGCGGATAGCTGTACACAGGTCTACGAAGCCCTGCCCAAAGTTTTCACGGCGATGACCTGTAATCAAAATCAACTTTCGCTCTGGATCAACTATATGGCCGTACACCTTATCGCCAAAATGTTCGTGCCAGTGGTTGTCTTCATAGGCACTTACCATATCGCGCACTATCAGAAGGGCATCGATAACCGTGTTACCGGTAACCCATATTTGATCTGCAGGAACCCCTTCTGCCAACAGATTACGGCGGGAACCTTCTGTGGGCGCAAAATGATATGTAGCAATCCGGCCTACCAGTGAACGGTTAGCTTCTTCCGGAAATGGCGCACGCAAGTCCCCAGTGCGCAGGCCGGCTTCAACATGACCGACTGGGATGTTTTCATAAAATGCGGCCAGTGCTGCGGCAAAACAGGTAGTTGTATCTCCATGCACTAATACCACATCTGGCCGATCCTGACGGAACACATCACGCAAACTCAAAAGGCAACGCGCCGTGATATCAAACAAATCCTGGCCAGGTGCCATCAAATTAAGATCATAGTCAGGCTTGATATTGAACAAATCCAGCACTTGATCCAGCATTTCACGGTGCTGTGCTGTCACACACACCTTGGATTCAATACCTTCTGCACGCGCTAACCCCAACACTACAGGCGCCATCTTAATCGCCTCAGGTCGCGTACCAAAGACACTTAGAAGGCGCAATGTCACGCAATAATCCCGCGCGTATCAATCAGAATTTTCTCTTTCAGGTCAGCGGCCTTGAGTTTTCGGAATTGCTTGTGATCCACAAGTAGAAGAACAATGTCCGATTTAGCCACCACTTCTTCATAGGGCAACAAGTTAAATTCGGAATGCTTCGATAATGTGGGTTCAGAAATCAAAATTTCACCAACGTTTGCTTTGATCAACTTGCGAACAATTTCTACTGAGGGCGATTCACGCAGATCATCTACGTCAGCCTTGAACGACAATCCCAGACACCCGATCACGGGATGTTTGAATTTGTCGGCACTTGATTTTACTTTCGCGATTACCCACTCTGGCTTATGATCATTCACCTCGCGAGCGGTACGTATGAGACGCGCCTGTTCCGGCGCACGAGCCACAATAAACCAGGGGTCCACCGCAATACAATGCCCACCAACGCCAGGACCTGGATTTAGAATATTGACCCGCGGGTGGCGATTTGCCAGCGCGATAAGATTCCAAACATTAATGCCTTCTTTGTCACAAATCAATGAGAGTTCGTTGGCAAATGCGATATTGACGTCGCGAAAAGAATTTTCTGTGAGTTTGGTCATTTCCGCGGTGCGTGAATCTGTGGCTAACACTTCACCCCGAACAAATGTCTGGTAAAACTCAATTGCCATTTGCGTTGCCAATTCATTGATACCACCGATGATGCGGTCGTTTTCTACTAATTCAGTTAAAATCCTGCCAGGTAGAACCCTTTCCGGGCAATGCACTACAAATACATCCTTGTCCACATCATGGCCTGCATCACGCAGTATTTTGGCAACCACGCCATCGGTCGTACCAACTGGACTAGTTGATTCCAGAATAACCAGATTACCCGGTTTGACATAGGGCGCGATCATTTGAGTCGCTGCCTCCACATAGGATAAATCAGGCTCGTGATCACCTTTAAAGGGCGTAGGAACGGCAATGATGAAAATATCAGCTTCTTTTGGCTGCAAGCCAGCACACAGATTACCTGCTTGTACTGCTGATTTCACCAGAATGTCCAGATCAGGTTCAACGATGTGAATTTTCCCCTGATTAATGGTGTCAACTACATGCGCAGAAGTATCAACACCATAAACTTGGTATCCCTTGGTACCGAGTAAAGATGCAGTAGGTAAACCAATGTAACCTAATCCAATCACGCAGATTGTTTTATTGAAATCCGCCATATTTTAAAGTCCCACCATATTTAACATGCTCAAATTATGCAGATGCATATTTCTAATCGTACAATCTAAGAGTGTACTTATCTACTGCAATATATTGGAGGATAATTTACAGCTATTTTGAGCACCGAAGGGTCATTAAATATTGCTGCCCCTGTGACAATATGAGCATTCCTTCCCTTTTCGCAATTTATTAGTTATTGTTTGTATTTTTATTTTTTTTACACGAATGTACAGCGGATTTAAGTCTTATATACAGATCGTTGTGAACAGTTTTTAGATATTTTATAACGTCTACATCTACCTTTTTGAAATGTGAACTTTTCAAATAATTTGCCAACTCAATTTCACTAGATGTAATTGCAGATGAGAGTTTTGCCCCATTTCCATTTACATGATCTTCCGCATCCTCTGCAGTTAACCGCCCCTCAAGCGCAGTAATAATTTCTTGATCCAAATTCGCTAACAGAAAGCTGCAATTTTTTTTTTCCTGAGATGGAAATATCCCACCTTTTAGTTTATCTCCAGCCACATCATGAACCATTTGCGCACCGACTTGTTTCTTCTGTTCAGCAAATCCGTAAACCAGCGCAGTATCGCACAATAAATTGATTAATCGGGGCACACCATGGCTATGCTGAAATACCGCTTCACAGGCTGCATCATCAAATACATCGGGATCACCCCCACCTGCAATACTTATCCTGTGATGTATGTAAGTTTTAGTTTCTTCCTCATCCAGTGGCTCAAGATGATAGTCAACAGCAATTCGCTGAGCAAACTGCTCAAGTTCAGGGCGACGCAACGTATCACGCAAACCTGCCTGACCGACTAGAATAACTTGAAGCACTTGATCTTTATCCGCATTTACGTTGGATAACATGCGCAACTCTTCTAATGTTTCAGCAGGCATATTTTGTGCCTCATCAACGATAAGTACTGTGCGTTTATTCTGACTATATTGCAGCACTAAAAAATCGAGAAATGTATGGAACATTTCAACCTTTTCTTTACCTTTATAATCCAGATTGAATGCAAACAATATCCATTGCAACAGTTCACCAAAAGATCGGTGTGTATTGGAAATCAAACCAACATTCAGATCCGATCCCATTTGGCTTAGCAAATGCCTGATCAAGGTGGTTTTACCCGTTCCGATTTCCCCTGTGATTACATTAAAACCAGCCTGATTCATCAACCCATATTCCAGCAAATCGAAGGCCATGCGGTGTTTAGGGCTAAAGTACAGAAAACTTGGGTCCGGAATTATCGAGAAAGGCTTTTCCCGAAATCCGTAAAACTCCTCATACATAATTAATGTCCCTTTTTCTTAAACAATTGTTTAAGAATACCAGCCGACTTATCAATGATTGTATCGGGCTCAAGAGATTTGTTTAGCACGGTGCCAATCAGGTGAGTTGAACCCAACAAGCTCGCAGCACGAGTGATATCTTCAGTCTTGGATTTAGCTTCTTCAACCACCAAGAGAGCGGCATCAACAAACGGTGCAAAGGCCAAAGCATCAGCCGCAGATAAAAGAGGGGGCAGATCAAAAATGACAATACGTGATGGATAGCGGCTTTTTAATTCCTTTACGAGTCGTACCATTTTGGGTGAGCGTAACATTTCAGATGAATTCTGTAGTGGTTTACCACCTGGTAGTATTACGAAACCACCAATACCTGGATGAATTAACATTTCTTCCAATGGTGTGTCTGACATTAGATAATCACTCAGCCCCACTTTAGGTTTAAGGCCAAACATTTTATCTACACTAGGATGACGCAAATCCGCATCTACCAATAAAACCGTCTGATCCACTTCCTGAGCAATGCTGATTGCCAAGTTAATAGCTGTAAGACTTTTACCTTCATTTTCACCCGGACTTGTCACGGCTAATACATTCCAGTTATTAGTCCTCATTTTCTGTAAAACTTGAGTACTTAATAACTTGAACGCATCTGTATAGCTACCTTGGTCAAAGCCACTGACAATACGATTCTCACGCAAAAGTTTTTTTGGCACATCAATGGATTTAGTCTGGGTATATTGAATACGTTCAATAACTTCAGGAACTTTCATTATTGAATGAACATTGCCTTTAGAGCCTCCAAACCCTAATCCGGTTTTTGCCCGCTCACCACGTGCTCTTTCTAATGCTTCTCTAATTCGTTCCATATCACCCTCAACTAAAATTTACTGTCAAATATCCATTTTTCTGAGAATTCGGTACCACAAAACATCTAGCGGTACCCATAAAAAATGTACCAAAAGTAAAATGACAGCAATACTCGATATCACACCCAAAATGACCAGTGAATTGACTTTTGTTTTTTTACGCCTATCTTCCGAATTTTCAATATAAGGTATTACCGAAAGTAATGGGGCATTCAACAGCCCAGTTAAGGATTTAGACCCCTTAACTGAACTATCCATGCTTTCAAGCACACCCGCATATGCCACCCCCCCTCCCAGTGATAAAATAAATCCCAAAAGAAAAATAGCAGGGCGATTCGGACTATGAGGTTTTTCAGGAAGCTGTGCGGGATCAATTAATGAAAAACGCTCACCTTTGCTATCTTTTTCTAATTCTTGCGCCACTTGAGCTTCCATCTGTTTGGCTTTTAACTCTTGATAACGATGCACAGAATTTTCATGGTCACGACTTAATAATAAATATTCTTGTTCAACCTGCGGCGTTTGCTGCAAAAGTGTTTCATATGAATTCATTTTTGCTTTCAAATCAGCCAATTTTCTTTTTAACGAATTTAAATCGCTGTTTACAGATTCAAGTTGTGATTGCAAAGATATATATGCTGGGTTTTCTGGTTTCTTAAATTTAGGCGTTTCTCCAGCAGCCATCGCTTTTTTATAAGACTCTTCTAAAGAGGCGATAGATTTTTTTAACTTAATAACATCAGGATGATCTTCTGAGTATTTTTCATTCATCATCGCCAAATCAGCGCGAAGACGTGTCAATTGCTTAGCCTGCTCTTGAGTATCAACACCCCCACCAGTTGCTTTTTTAAGAGATTCAATCTCGCGGCGCATTTTAACCACGTCAGGATGCTTCGCTGAATACACACCAGAAAGACTGTCATATTGTGATTGCAATGACTTTAGACGTTCATCTTGATCTAAAATTCGATCACCTGAAGTTGACATCATTGGAGTATTGGGCTTTATTTGCGCTAACTGACCTTCTAAATAAAACTTCCTTTCTTCCCCGGCACTAATTTGCCGTCCAACATCCATAATTTCTGAATCGGTACGGTCACGTAGTTGCATGTTTAATGTCACTAATTCCGGCAATCGCCCCACATTCTTCGACTTGAAATCTGCTAACTTAGCTTCTGTTTCAGATATATGACGACTTAACTTGGTAACTTCTTCCGATAGAAATGTAGAGGTTTCTGCTGATTTTTCTTTTCGAGTTTTTAAATTTTCACTAAGGTATAATGAAGTTAATTCACTTGCTACTTTCTGGGCCCCCTCAGCTGTTTCTCCATCAAATGCCAGAGTAAATGCGATTGTGGCTGTTGTCTTCATACCACTGCGCCGATCAATTACATCAGCACTAACAATATTCATTTTTATGTCTTTGCGCATACGTTCAAGAATTTCTTCTGTCGTATCGTGTTCACGCTTTGAGGCATATAATTTGTACTTATCTACAATTCCCATCAAATTAGCACGTGTCATCACAGTTTGACTGATAACCTGAATTCGCTGATCAGCAAAACTAGTAATAGTTGACCGCACAAGTTCTGGTGGGATTTCCTGTTCTTCAATTAGAATAGTAGCGGTTGACCGGTAAACTGGTGGAAGTAAAAATGCCAGTAAAACGCTGGCTAGCATTAGTACACCCACCACAATAAAAATTTGTTTTTTTCGACGACGCAATGCTACCAGGTAATCCTTCAGATCTTTTGTTTGCTCTTCCATGTTTCCTCTTTATTATTTCTCATCATTTAATTCATCTGAAGCTTACAAAATAAAGTATTAATCAAATCGCTATTAAAGCTTGAACTCTAAATAAAGCAAAAATCAGACCATGCCCTTAGTAACTCCAAAAAGCTTCAAATAAATACAAATTTTAATATTTTTTTATGGCTATTTCTGTCAGTTTTTTGACATATATGTCAAATTTTAGTTCATTCCTACTAGCATAATTAAACTAAAATTATCTACTTCATGGTTCACCAAAATTCATTTACTACAATTTCATGCTCGCTATCCACAACCAAAAAAATTTATATACTGAAAATGGAATGGCTTATTTCAATTAACGGGATATAGCAAATTTTGGCCAATCATACTTTATTTGCGCAAATACCGAATTTGCTGAAGCGCTAAAATTTGTTTGTTCATATTCATTTCTTTCATATCGGTACCCTGTGTCTAAAACCCACGATTCTGACAAACGCCAACTCAGGCTAGGAGATACTGTATAATATCTCCTATTATTTGCTAGAACACCGCCTTTATTTCTACTACGCAAAATGAAAGAGCTAATTGATCCTGATACCAAAGGTGACCATTTATCGGTCAAAATCAAAGTCGCCTGATCAGTCTCTACCAAGGTATTATCACCAGGTTGTAATTTTCTGCTGTATTGCGCTGTTAAATTTGCAGTTTCAAATTGTTTGTTCAGTGACATATCAAAAGACATACCACGATTTCTTGATTCAGATGTTGAAAAAACAGTGACTAACGGTTGACCACAATAAATAAAGAATCCGCTACCATTAAATCCCAAACTATATGAAGGACATAATTGAGTTCCGGTGATTGTCGTTGTTTTTACTGTGTACCCACCAATAGTTAATGAACCGCTTAAAGTTTCTGAAAAGTCGTGTGTAACACCACCACTCAATCCATAAGAATCCGATTTCACCACGCCACTATTTATGTCAGTCTTCTGATTATAAGTTTGAAATATAAGTTTATCTCTTTCAGTATATTGTTGTATCAGGCTGAATGTTGCTGTATTTACCTTATAATCCGTGCCACTATCATACTTAACTTGCGATAATTGATAATCAAGGCGTAAAGCATTTTTTTCAGATAACGACCAAATCCATGAAGGCGCAATATTTGAATCGGTACGCCGAATAAGTGAGCCAGTTGCGATGTTGTCATATTGAGAAGCGAAGCTTTTCGTGTAGTTAGCATTCAAACCAAAAATACTCCGCTCAGTTTTATAGTTTGAAGACAAGGTATAAAATTGATCAACCCTGTCCAATCCCTGCTCGCCTGAGTATTTATTGGCACTTAATGTCGCGCCTCCACTGACATTAGAAATCTCAGTAGCATAATTAAATTTAACAGATGGCGAAAGTGTAGTAGCAGTAACTGAAGGGTGCTTTACCATTGTAAGGTGAATATTATCGTTATACTCTTCCTTTAGGCTTACAGAAGGCTCTGCCGACCATTCTGCTGCCAACGAAACCAAAGGAAGCAGCATCAACAATGAAGTGCTACACGACACAAAACTCTTTTTTGTAACAAAAAAAAGATTCAAAATAAGATCCTCTAATTATTCTTTTCTAGATGTAAGCAACACTTGAAATTTCATGGAACCACAACCACATCCCCACTTTGAAGCATAATATTCTGATCTAGTTCTTGTCCTTTTTGGACTTGTGAATATCGAAAGGGTAAAACCAAATCCTTACCGTTTTCTTTACGTAACACCTTTATATCGTTCTCTGCAGCAAATGGCGTTAACCCTCCCGCCATACTTAGCGCTTGTAAAACATCAACATAGCGACCAGCCGGATACTCACCCGGCTTATTTACTTTTCCAATTACATAAATTTTGTTACCAACCACTTTCAGTACCGAAACCGATACTACAGGGTCAGGAATGAATTTTTCAAGCCGCGCAGTAATTTCTTTCTGAATTTGTTCTGTGGTCTTCCCTTGCGCTTGAACTTCTCCTACCAGAGGAAAAGACAACCCCCCGTCTGGCCTAACTAATACTTCAGCTTTAAGACCTTCTTCTTTCCAGACAGAAATCGATAGCACATCTTCAGGCCCAATCTGGTATCCCTGATCGACAATCCCTGCTTCAGCTTTTGGCGTATCAGATGGCACCTGCTCAATAACTTTTTCTGCCTGAGAAACACTGCTTATCAGCAAGCCTAAAATAAAAACTGGAATAGTCAAAATATTATTAAATTTCATCATTAGGACCTTATTTTAAAACAAATTTATTGTTAAATTATGACAAAAATGCCTTACAGTTGGTACAAATATACTATTTTTCTCTTGCTTTTCAAATCAATAAAATAATATCTGTTCAAAACACTTGAAACTGAATGCACTATTTTGGTTTTTGCATTTGTGAGATTTCAATCTGGTAAGCACCATTCCTCTGCTCCTTACCCATTAATTTTAGCAAATCCTCTAATTCTGCTTTTCTTGCTGGTTCTGCCTGTGCTGTTCCTCGAAACTCAATACCCCTATCACTTGACCATTCACCTTCTCCCGCTATACGCAGCAAGCCGGACAGGGTAGATAATCGAATCTTGGAAACACTATTATCTCCCTGAAGATCCATATGATAACTACCTAAAGGGTTTATACGACTCAAGCTTACAGAAGCATTTCTCCACTCAACCATTGCTTCACCCGCCAATTTTTTTCCAATAGAAAAGTCTTTTGCTTTAAATATCAGTTCACCTTCAGGTTTCCACATTTGCCAAGCCGGCATAAAATCTGCCAGTACTTCAATAGGTAAAATGCTATTCATATTACTAATATGGAACGTTCCAAAGCTTTTTGCAACAACACCCTGCGATTTATTTTGGCCATTTTCAAGTGCTATTTTTGTTGCCAATTCCATTTTAAACATTGGCAACAAAAGTATTTCCCATTCCAAACTACCAAGCTGCCTCTGGCTACTATCATTTTTTTTGAGCACAACCTGCTGTGCTTTGCCATGCCAAAAGCCGCCTTCAGACTGTGTGATTTCTAACCTACCGTTTGACAGTCTTGGTAACAACCATTCCATCAGACTGGCTGGCGCAGTTACAATTAAAAAGAAAACATACAAGACTAAGCCTGCAAATAAATATTTTAGGTGCTTACTGCGTTCAACCGTTTTACCAAAAGTCATCCGGCAACCTTCACCAGCAATTTGGCTTTCACCTTCACCAAGCCTGGCTGAGCTACCCCTTCAATAAGGCAACTTTCAACCAGAATTCGGTTTTGTTCCTGCAAATTACCCAACCACTTTATCCATCCATCAAAAGAAACATTCTCCATCTCAATGCTAATGCGTCCAGCGCTATCAACATTGATGAACGTGCGTTCGTTCATTAAATTAAACTTCTCCGCTGAATGTTCTAACACTTCCTTAACATTGCCAATAGGCAATGGTGCTACAACCGGAAGTGATTTTATCCTGGCGACCTCTAAGGCATTTAATTGCATCTGCTGCGCATTTGCTTTGAGTTGTGGCAAATTTGCTCGTAACTTATAACGCGCCTGATTCATCGGTTGCCAAATGTAAAACACTAAAATGACAGTAAATAGCGCGAAAAATCCAACACCAAGCAGCCAGCGCTCACGCAAAGGCAGTGATTTCCAGTACATCTGTATTTTGTCGCTCATGAAACGCCCCCTTTAACAATCAGATGCGCAATTATTCCACCTGATTTGAGGACTTCAATCTTTTCTACCTCCATTTTCACACCCGCATTTTGAAACCTGCTACGTATTTGTTCGGCGGTTTGTGAGGCTTTTAACTGCAAGCTTATTTTTAGGATGCCGTTATCATACTGCAAATCCTGAGCTATCACCATACCTGACTGCGAAAGCAATGGCACCACTTTCGCCAGCATTGGCAAAAAGTCTGTCGGGTCAGACAACCCTTTGGCATGCCTTAACTGTGCAAGATTTCGTTGCATTTGTAATGGCGCATCCACAATAACCTTAGCTTCAGGGAACGCTTGATGAAAAAATTGTTGGATCTGATTTTCCAATTGATGCTTTTGATAGGTAAGAATAGACCACTCAGTTATCCCACCGCCAAACTGCAATAACAAGATAAGACCTGCAAGAATTAAAGGCAGTTTATATTTAGTCAGCCAATCAGAATTGAAGCCTGCCGGAGCAAATTCTCCTTGCAGCAGATTGATCCCTTTGTCCAGCTTATCTGTAGCTGAATACCATTCCCAAATTGGCTCCAAAGAAACTGCCACATCAAGTTTAGTCGCCCAACTTTCCAAGCTGGGCATTTCAGCTCCCTTTGTAAGCTGCAACCTGATTTTCTGCGGGGCGTTTCCTTTGGCTGCAGCTTCTTTAACCGCAAGCATTAAACCAAGTGGGGGAGTTTCCAGATTGCCACCATCTATAGATGAGCCAGAGACGCTATCTTTACGTACAAACCCTTCACGACCATTCCACACCATTGTCCATTTACCAGGGCTCACACAGGGGAGAAGCGTTTCAGGCAACATTTGGCGAGGTAACAGTCCATTGCTCTGTAACTCACTCAATACTCGCTTCATCCAGCCTTTATCAATCAATGCCACAACCGTTTCGCCATTAAGCAATTGGGGGCCCGCTGCAACATGAATGGCGTCAGGATCGTACATCAGTTTTTCTTCAACTGCATAAGGGAGCAATTGCAGCATTTTCCGTCGATTTCGCGTTGGCACACGCACTTGCGCTAATAACACCATACTTGCAGGTACAACCACCTGAACATTATCGGCTTTTGGTATGGCCGAAAGGGGACTATCTCCTCGATGAACGATTCTGCCCTGTGTATCTCGCAGAACCCATTGACACAGTGATTTATCGCTACTTTCAACACCAACTTCAGATTCTGACCCACCAGTAGACTGAACAATGGTGGCGACAGTATTTTCCGCAAAATGCTCTGGTATATATATCTGTAAAAGTGACAAATGTTGCCCCATAATTTTAGTTAGTTTTTTTCCATACTACAGCGGGCCAAACGTCACCTTGTCGCATTAACAATGCCTTATAACCAGCCTGAGCTCGACCAAAATTTGCCAAACTTGTTACCATAAAATACCGGCTGCTTACACTGAAAATATTATCATTGATTTGCCCAACTTTTGTAGCCGGCAGTTGCGCCCTAAAATCAGCCTGGTTTACATAATGCTCAGACTTCCTTTTGTTTACAAGGGCTTTTACATCTTCTGAAGATAAATCCTCAAACAGCGCAAGCAGCACTTCTGCTGGTGCTGTATTCACATTCACTTGTGTTGGCTCGGGTAATACCGTTACAAAGGGACTTAAACGATCAACAATCCCCCGGTCAAATCCTTTTATCCGTAACAAATCATTAAGATCGGTCAGATTCTGGTTTGCTGAACGATAAGGTATATCCAGTGCCAGGTAATCCATGTCTTCTGCTCCACCGGGCGAGGTTACATCAGAATTTAAATCTATCCAGTCCACTACTGCATTTGCCAAATCTGTCGAAAGTTTGAGTTGATTTAGTAGGCGTTTGAAAATAGCCAAATCTGGTGGACTCACTGCACCATTACGGACCACATTATTCAGGTTAAATAATCCCTGTTGGTCTGTGATGCTTCCGGTTACCTGGCCATTTTCAACCGGTATTGGCGCCAGTACCGTTGCCCACTTTTCCCCCAGATAATCTACATTATTATTACGTGCATCATCAGCTAAAATTGCGCGTGCCCAATCAATTGCTGCACGGGAAATTGCCTGTGCCTGGGCTTGGTCCCTTAAATTTTCCACCTGTCTGATCCAGATTTGTTGTTGCCACGCCATAAATGCCGCTACGCTGGAAGCCAATGCGACAATCAGTATCACCGTAATGATTGCGATGCCACTCTCCCCGACTTTACTGGCTGAAGGTTTGAACAAAATCATAGCGCAAATAACCGCACTATTTGCTCACCAGATTGCAAACCAACCCGAATCTCTACTGCCTGCGGCGCAACATCATTCTGCCCTAATACTGGCCACTTTGATTGCCATTTCCCCTGCTTATCTAAATAGCGCATCACAAAGCTGGTTACATGGGGCAACACCTGAAAAACTGCAGGTTGAGTGCGTGGAGCCTGATCCAAAACCGGCCAGACCAATTGTTCAATATTATGTTCACGCAAACGATAACCATATCGTTGCAAGCCCCCTAAGCTTCCTAGTTGCCCAGGCAAACCTATCCGGGTAAATACCAGTTGAGCGTCATCCTCACCAATCACTTCGGGTTTTCCTGCAAATGCTGGCAGCACTAGATCATTATTATTATTACGAACTGGACGATTGACTACATTTGTCAGACTATCTTTCATTTGAGCAAAAAATAAAGATAGTTCACGCCATTTTCGGTTATCGTCCAATAAATGTGCACGTGTCTCCAGCGTCGCGTTTAATCCCCTATATGCTACCACTGACATAACAGAAAATATGGCTATTGCAACCAGCAACTCGAGCAGCGTAAAGCCAGAAATGGTGTAAACATTGGCGCATTTATTGCTCTGATGAGTAACTTTTTCCTTGCTTTGCGCAGCTAAACTCCAAAATACCATTTACTCTTTACCTCTACCTAGATAACCCACCAACTGAGCCAAGGCTTGTTTATCAACACCTGCGTAAACCTTTATTTCGACGCGTCTAAATGCAATATTAGGTGAATTTGAAACATTTTCTTCCCAGCGTAGTGACAATCCTGCCTGGTCTTCCATACCATTACTTAATCCAACTGGAGGCCATTCAGACCGGGCCATATGCTCAGCCAAGCGATTATCAACAACCCAACTTGCCAACAATCTACGCTTAAGTTCATTGGAACTGTCAGTCATTTGCATGGATGCGCGCGCAACCGCCGCCATTGCAATGGCCAGAATTGCTAACGCGATCAACACTTCCAGTAAGGTAAACCCTGCCTGTTTATTCATCGCTCTTCAAGGCTATCTTTCCCTGACTGTCAGAAGTGATCCACATATGATGCCCTTTTAATTCTAAATTGATGCTGAATGGCGCGCTCATTCCTGCTGGGGAAAAAATCAAACGCTCATTCGCAACAACTTTGGCTGAATTAATACTCAGTTCCGAAAGCTTTATTTCGGATCCCAACAATCGTTCACGGAACAAGTCATCATTCGTAAATTGCACCCATTTGCCATATTCATCTTTGCGCCAAAACTGATACTTGTCACCGTCTAACGACAACGCAATTTCTCTTCCACTCACTATCGCTTCATCATGTGCCTGCTCTATCAGCAAAGAGAGCTTTCTGACCTCATCCATCAATTTTTGTTTATCGTCAGGCATGAAATTCACGCTAATCAAACCTACCGTAATCCCGATAATGACAAGCACAATCAAAATTTCTACAAGCGTAAAACCAGCCTGTCGTTTTGATTTCAGGTTAGGCATGCCAGCAGAAAATACGCGATTACTGACTCCAGGAACCCACATCAGCATCATTCCCCTCGCCGCCTGGCGCGCCATCCGCACCCAAGCTGAACACGTCGATTTCCCCTCTGATGCCAGGACTTAGGTATTGATAGTCATGTCCCCACGGATCTTTAGGAAGCCGATCCAAATATCCACCTAATTTCCAGTTTGGAGGGACCGGCGCACTCGCGGGTTTAACCACTAACGCCTGCAAGCCCTGATCTGTCGTTGGGTATGAAATATTATCCAACCGATAAAGTTTAAGTGCCTGCATCAATGCAGCAACATCCTGTTTGGCAGCAACAATCCGCGCTTCATCAGGCCGCCCCATGACCTTAGGCACAATCAATGCCGCGAGAATTCCCAGAATAACCACTACAATCATAATCTCAATAAGGGTAAAACCACTCTGCAGCGCTTTCTTCTTCGCGTGATACTTACTCAACATTTTTTAACTCCAGACATTAGTTTTCGATTCCGAACCCAAATTATTTCCACCTCAAACCATTTTCAATAACCCTAGCAAAAAATAGCCCGCGTTATAAAATACATGCAACGCCAACGCGGCATAAATGCTGCCATATTTATCCCGAAAATACCCAAACACAAGCGAAGGGAAAAAAACTGCAATAGCCCAAAGTGGCGAATGATAAATAAAATGGACGAGTACAAATAATAGCGAGGCAAACAAATTCGCTCGCGTTATTCCCCAGCGCTTTTCCTTGCCCCAGTTATGTAACCTGAATTGCCCCTGAACTACCCCTCTAAATAGCAATTCCTCTAAAAATGGCTGCCATAACACTACAGAAAGAAAGAAAATAAAACTGTTTTGAACCAAAAAAACAGGCAGCAAGTTCGATGAAAGAAACCACATCTCGAACCATACAAAAACACCAACCAATAACGCCAATAAAAATTGAATATCTCGGAAAAATGGTCGATACCCAGTTAGCCCCGCATCTGCAAGCACCGCTTTATACATTAGTGTACCAGTTGATTCATTTCAAATATTGGCAGCAGAATTGCCAATACAATTACCAGCACTACCCCTCCCATCAACAATATCAACAGGGGTTCCATCAATCCAGTAAGCGTGGCCACACGACTTTGCATCTCCTGCGTCTGCTGTGTAGCAATACGCTCTAACATCTGATCCAGTTTGCCACTGGCCTCCCCACTGGCAATAAGATGGATCATCACCGGTGGAAACATTTTAGTACGTGCTAAAGAACGGCTTAAGCTCCCCCCTTCTCTTACTCGGCTTACTACCTCTTCCAACGCACTTCGCATCGGATAACTGTTTAACACTCCCACCCCAGCCTGCAATGCAGTTAACAATGGCACACCGCTGCCAACCAGAATAGCCAATGTGCTGGCAAGACGCGCAGTATTCAAGCCGCGGATCAACCTGCCAACTAGCGGCAGTTTCAACAACCAGGAATGGAAACGGTAACGTATATCAGGGCGTTTTAAAGCTTTCCGACCTCCCCAAGTTCCAATGACTATAATTGCAATCCAGATAAACCAGGTACTACGCAAAAATGAACTTAAACCCATCAAAGCACGAGTTAACCAGGGTAAAGGCTGATTGGTATTCAGAAAAACATTGACTACTTGGGGAACCACATAGGTAAGCAATCCTGCAACAACGGCAATTGCCACAAATGTCACCACAGCAGGATAAATAAAGGCCAGCACTACTTTTTGCCGAAGCGCATACCGGTCTTCCATGTAATCTGCCAAACGCAACAATACACGGCTCAACTGGCCTGATTGTTCCCCGCTTTGCACAAGGGTCTGATAAAGTTCTGGAAATACTGTAGGGTATTGGGACATAGCCCGAGCCAAGGTATGGCCAGCCAATATTTCGCTGCGCACACCGGCTAGAACTTGCCGTTGGTACTGCGATTCCGTCTGTTCAATCAAAGCATTCAATGTTTGATCAATTGTCAGTCCGGCGTTCAGTAAAGTTGATAATTGCCTTGTCAGCAAACTCAGTTCTGAAAGTGGCAACCCACGCCTTAACTGCCACCTTCTCCCTTGAGATGCTGCTTTTTCAGAAAGTGCTTCAACGCTAACTGCAATTAAACCCTGTTCACGCAAATTCAAGCGAACTTGCCGAGGGGTATCCGCTTCGAGCACCCCAGTTCTGGATCTACCTTCAGAATCAACTGCTTCGTATCTAAATCCGGACATCTCTCGCCACGCGCAACACCTCTTCGAGCGTTGTATCTCCAGTTACCACCCAGCGCATCCCATCCTGACGCAAGCTGATTAAATCAGACTTCAATGCGTAATCACGCAAGGACTGCTCAGATTCTCCATCGTGGATCATTCGCCTTAAATTAGCATCTACACTCAGTAATTCGTATATACCAGTCCGCCCTCTATAACCAGTCATATTGCAACTCGGGCATCCGGTCGCGGTAAACAAAGTGCTTGGTGGGTTTGGTAAGTTCAGCATGTTTAGTTCAGTTGCATCGGGCGTATATGCGTTACGGCACTCAGGGCAAGTTCGCCTAACCAGACGTTGCGCCAAAACCCCCAACAGACTGGACGCAAGCAAGAAAGGCTCTACCCCCATATCAATCAGACGCGTTACCGCTCCTGCCGCATCGTTAGTGTGTAGTGTTGCCAATACCAAGTGCCCAGTCAGGCTAGCCTGTACAGCTATCTGCGCCGTTTCAAGATCTCGAATCTCACCAATCATGATCACATCCGGATCCTGGCGCAGAATCGCACGCAATGCCCGTGCAAAAGTCATGTCGATGCGCGCATTGACCTGTGTCTGCCCTACCCCATCAAGATCATATTCAATGGGATCTTCTACTGTCATGATGTTACGCGTCGCAGCATCCAGACGTGAAAGCGCAGCGTAAAGCGTGGTTGTTTTACCTGAGCCTGTAGGACCGGTGACCAGCACAATACCATGCTGCTGATGAATGAGCCGATCAAGCCCATCCATCGTTGATGCGCCCATTCCCAAGCCATCAAGATTGAGTCTGCCATGTTGCTTGTCAAGCAAACGCAATACAACACGCTCACCATGTCCAGTAGGCAGGGTGGAAACGCGCACATCAACGGGCCGACCCGCAATTTTCAGCGTAATGCGGCCATCCTGCGGCAGGCGTTTTTCAGAAATATCCAGTTGCGACATCACCTTTACCCGCGACACTACTGCAGCGTGCAAAGAACGTTGAGGCTCTATCACATCGCGCAACACACCATCTACCCGAAAGCGCACAACCGATCTGGTTTCGTAAGGCTCAATATGTATATCTGAAGCATTTTCCCGCAACGCCTGAGTCAGCAAGGCATTAATCAGTCGGATAATCGGTGCATTATCTTCTGCTTCCAACAAATCGCCGATTACCGGCAAATCCTGTGAAAGTTGCTGAAGATCAAAATCCTGCTCCATATCCCCCATTAAACGGGCAGCATGGTCATCCGGGCGAGCATAGGCTAACGTAAGACATTGCTCAAAAACTGCCGGCTCCAACACTACAGGATGCAGCGGCTTTCCTAGAATTCTGCGGGTCTCAGCCAGCGTTTCAGCCTGCAAGCCATCCCTCACCCACACTTCGATTTCATAGCCAATCTGGCGGACTGCTATCACACCTTTACTCTTGGCAATATGATAAGGAAGCAGTCCAGTTACCTTGGGATCAGGAGTGGATAAATTTTGATTCAGCATAGATATAAAATGATGGAATAAGTCTTGAGGTCACTAGAGCCAAGTGTACCCCTAATGAATTACCTCAATTTTTGGCACATCTGCACCCTTGATCACCCCAGTTTGTTCACCTTCGACAGCAACTTGGTTTACCTTGCGTTCAGGTAGCTGAGGATTAGCAATATCCGGCAAGAACAAATGCGATTTCAATTTTGACTGCCCTTGAACATTACGGATATAATCATACCGATCACCAGTCAATGAGTCAGATGCAATGGCATTTCGTATAATTATTGGTCTGATAAAAACCATCAAATTGGTTTTCACATGTTTACGTTTTTCGTACTTAAACAAACTACCAAAAACCGGAATATCACCTAAACCAGGCACCTTATCCACCCCATCCTGAACATCATCCTGAATCAAACCACCCAATACAATCGTTTGACCATCATTCACCAACACCGTTGATTCAATAGAGCGCTTATTAGTGATAATACCAGCCTGGTTGGTCGTATCCTGAATACTAGAAGCCTCCTGCAAAATCTGCAATTTTACCGTCCCGCCCTCAGCTACTTGCGGTTTTATCTTTAGCGTTAATCCCACATCTTTTCGTTCAATTGTCTGGAAAGGGTTAACTGTAACCGCTCCACCAGTCGATGATGCCGCTTGGGCATAACTACCCGTAATAAACGGCACATTCTTACCAATAACGATTTTTGCTTCTTCATTATCCATCGTCAACAGATTTGGGGTGGAGAGGATATTCGCATTGACATCGGATTCAAGGGCACGCGCCAAAGCGGTTAACCCAACAATTTCCTTACCACCAATCGTCAACCTTTGCAGTAAACCCAAATTCAAACCGGCAGATGGCAACACAGTTCCGGTAGACAAACTGGCAATGTTAGAACCACCCGATCCAAAGTTCACCCCGGCTACTACTGCACTATTATTGCCACCACTTCCGAGCGGGGCTTGCCACTGAATACCAAATTCAGCCGCTTTATCCATCGTTATTTCAGCGATTAATGCTTCAACAAAAACCTGCGCTCGCCTGGCATCCAGCTTATCAATAACAGAACGCAGCGAATTATAAACATTATCTGGCGCTGTAATAATGAGCGAGTTAGTAGCCGTATCCGCCTGAATAATCCCAGTCCCAAGAGAGGTCTGAGGCAACCCCGGTTGCCCTGCAACCGCACCTGCAACCTGAGCACTCTTTACCTCACCGGATAGAACGGCACGTAGCGTTTCCGCCAACTTCCCTGCTTCAGCATTACGCAAATACACTACATGCATATTTCCTGACTCACTTGTCGGCACATCCATTTGAGTCACCAAACTGCGCAAACGAGTTAACTGTGCAGGATTACTGGAGCGAATAAGCAAACTATTGCTACGTACATCAGCCGAAACAACAAATTGCTGCCCCGCACCAGCTTGTGCACCAGGTGCCGCTGGCACCCCAGGACCCTCACTTATCAAGCGACTGAGCTGCTGTGCCATATCCAAAGCAGATGCATATTGCAATTTGATAATGGTCAATTCACTGCCACTTGGCTGGTCAATTGAATCGATTATCTTATTGATGCGTTTAATGTTGTCAGCGTAATCTGTAATCACCAAGGTATTTGTGTTGGGATAAGCAGAAATAGAATTATTGGGGCCAATCAATGGACGAAGCACGGGGACTAATTGTGCCGCTGACTCATATTGAAGTGGATAGACTTGTGTGACGATCTTATCACCACTGGTCGTTAATGTTTTTCCAGTTGTCACACTAAAGTTTTGTTTCGCGTCAGCCTCAGGAAGAATCTTAACAACGCCCTGGCCTTCTACCGCTGCGAATCCTTGCAAACGTAGGGCTGATAACAAAATCTGATATGTCAGATTGCGTGGTACAGGTTTAGAGGAAACAATATTGATTGTTCCTTTGACGCGTGGATCAATAACAAAATTCTTTCCTGTGATCACACCAACTGCTTTCACAACCGAATCTATATCTGCGTTAACAAAATTCAGCGTAACCTGCTCATCTTCAGCAAACGATGGAAATACCAATAAACTGCTTAAAATCAATCCAACAACAGACCAAATACTACTAGATGTAAACCTCATACTCCTCCCTGCCCTTCGAATTATTGTTGAACCGTATAATTCATATAAAGCGTCTGACCATTACGCAGACACTGTAATTTCACCTGACCGATCTCATTCAATTGCTGATAAAGCTGATTTATTATTCCCATATTAGAGGCAACTTGACCGTTCACCGCTAAAATCAAGTCCCCTTGCTGCAACCCTAATTTCTGAGCTAAGCTACCTTTTGGCGCAGTATTTACAGCTATACCTGATCCATGCGGAGGCTTGGCCAAATTGCCTAATACTTTCAATTGTTTTGGGTTTTGCAAAGCCTTCGTTAATTCTTTACGTGAAAATGAAAAGTTGCCAGCACCTTCAGAACGCACATTTAAATTAAATTCAGTTGCATCAGCAGCATCCACGCTCTGGCTTAAAAATTTTATATCCAAATCCAAACGTTCCAACTTACCCTGCCTACGAATCTCCACATAATCGGGATAAACCGCATTAAGAAACGATGATTGCGAAATTTCATCCCCAACCAGAAAGGGTTGGTCAGGTTTACCATCCACCGCTATGATAGCAAAGGCTAGCTGCGAATCATTTGCCGAATATACACCATGTAATTTATAATTAGATAGTGTTAAAGTCCCGTCAGCATGTGAATAACCCACTCCTCCATATAGTTGGCTTGAGATGATCACGTTCACAGAGTCCTGAGCAGAAAAAATCAATTTTTCAAACGAAACCCCATGAGTTTTTGGAGTTATAACTAGCCACGTCCACTGCGCCAAAAACCAGCACAACAAAACGACTAACCCGCCTGATAACAATAAAACCCCACGCGCTTGAAAATAATTTCGAAACAATATATTTAAATCCTGCATACCTGACATGTCACGAAAGAATACCGTATATAGTTATTTAATACCAAATAATTTCACAGAAAGTGAAACTGCAACAAAGTGTATATTTACGTTATATTTAGAAATACGATCAAGGTAACGTAAAACATTACTGAATACCACATTGAAAAATCAGATATCCAACTATATAACAACAGGTTAAATCTTCTTAAGCTTTAACCAAATAAAAAAGCCAGCAATTTATGCTGGCTAATTATCAATAAGTGTAACTGACTTGCATTCACTTAATACCAGCACCTACGGCGAGCAATTAGAAAACCGAGGAAACCAACACCGACCAACCATAAAACCGAAGGCTCTGGCACTGAAGCAACCGGCAACCCTCCCGAAGATACGAATGCCGAATTAGACATTGAAATATTCATCAAGTAAAACCCAGGGTTCAACAATGAACTATTTGCAGCAAACAATCCATTTCCGGATTGGAAAGAAGTAGTTCCTAAAGAACCAAACTGAGTTATTCCATAATTAAGATCAAAAGCATCTGACGTTTCGACCCCACCCACAATCCCACCCACTAAACCATTAGGCGCCCATGAAAATGCAGAAGTGTTAGCCAAAAGATCGTTGATACTAATCGTCATAAAAAGGTTGGCAGCAGAAACCACACCTCCCGGAGTCAGGCTCGCTACTAGATTTGAATCCGCTGAAAAGCTAAACGAAACAGAGGTTGGGGTATTAACAAAAAAAGTCCCAACCCAAGTATTAGTTCCGGTACTTGCTCCATTACCCGACACTTGTGCACTAGAAACTGCACCTCCAAATGGACCTGGTGGCGCCGTAATAGAAGCATTTCCACCAGAAAACCCATTAAAAGAGATAGAATTCGGACTAGAGAAACCTATTGCAAAATTGGAAAGTGTAGTATTGGATGAAGCAATTGCACCAGCTTCCGCCTGACTACAAACACCCATAATTGCAAAGGCTAATAATGCACCCCTACCAATCGACATTGTTTTTTTTTGTTCAATTAACATATTATTTATTGAGCGTCTTTATGACGCACCCTTTAAAATTGGTATACTTTTCCGCTACCTAATTTTTTTATATTCTCAGCACACAGCATTCAAACTAAATTATGCAAATCACAAAGCTTGCGCTAAATTATTAGACTTAACTTTGCACTAGATAGCCCTGCGACGCGCGAACCCCACCAACCCAACCAATCCAGAGCCCATCAACCATAATGCTGCTGGCACAGGTACTGCACTAACAAATACGGAGTTATTCATTGCAATATTCAAAGTATAAAAACCACTATTATTCAACGTAACAGAATTAGAGAAATGTCCCGCCGATCCAGTAAAACTGCCTCCCTGACCGATCCCCCAATTTAGATCGTAGGTATCAGCTGTTTCGGAACCATCCAACTTACCATTTGGTGCCCAAGAAAAAACAGTAACATTGTTACTATCTCTAATTGTAACAGTCGTACTGATATTGGCAGTAGAGGCCAATCCCCCGGCTGCAAGTTGAGTTAACAAGAAAGGTGTAGCATCAAAGTTAATACCAATACTGGTTGGTGCACTTATTGAAAAGAAGCCTACCATCGTGTTATTTCCATAACCCGAGCCAGTACCATTGTTTATTGATGATTCACCAATCGTAGATGCTCCACCAGAACCTAACAATACGTTAGCGTTAGTAATTCGTGCATCACCATAAGAATATTCGGTTGCACTCATACCATGTGAAAAATAGGAGTCCGAATAACTACAACCAATACAAACAGCAGGCGCATTCATTGTTGCAGCATTGCCATTACCTGTGCTACCTAAAGTGGCAGCATCAGATGAAAACGTAAAGGCTGAAAAACTGGATGTTGGAGAAAATGTCATTCCAAAATTAGAAATTGTATTAGTGGAAACAGCATAGGCTGATGCTTGAGCATTTGCACTTAGTCCTACATATGCTGCCAACATAGACACCAAAGCCAATCTACGCTTACTTAAGAATTTAATATTCTCCATCTTCCTCAATCCCCAGTTAATTTTCAACTACCGTTTAACAATTATTGTTAGCATTAATGTTCCATATATCTACATTAACCTAGCACTTTAATACCAGATAATATTTACTTAATAATTATTTAAGCAATTTTCGTACCAGAAAATACTACTTATTTAATTTCATTGAGTTACATTACCCTTTGTCATAATTTTGAATTTATTCGCATTAATGTGTAAATTATTTCGACATTTTAATGCGTTTATATACTCGAAATAAAATCCATAACTTTTTACAAAGCGCAATATCAGACAGCAAAATTAAAAATTTAAATCAACGCAACCCAGTAAATACAAGATTTTTTTACTTTCACCTTCAAATATCACGCATAACATCACTTTCTAGCATCCTTAAAGCAGCAAGAAAATAGTCTTTTTATCTACAAAATAGATGTAAAATTTTTCGACAAACAGTTTTTTCGTCTCTCATAAGCGCCAAAGTGCCGTGGACTTAACCAGCAAATCACTTTGGCACAAAATTCATGCTAAGTAAATATTCAAACTTAAGTTTATGAAACTAGTTAAGCGCACCATTTACACCATATTTCCCGATAAACATTTTCTATTTTTTTTGCAAACGATTTTCCATCAGTTAAGGGCGATGTAGCCACGCGTTCACGCAACCCACTCCTTAGTCCAGAAAGATTTGATAGATCAGCTGACATTTTCACTGCTATCTCTAGATATTGCTCTGGTGTTTCCGCAATCCAGCCCTGCATCCCCACTGAATTTAACAGACTCAGCCCCATTCGACTGGAGTTTCTCACTCCAGCCAAGGTTATTACAGGCACCCCCATCCACAACGCTTCGCAAGTAGTTGTAGCACCGTTATATGGAAATGTATCCAAAGCAATATCAATTCGCTTGTAAAGGTCCAGATGTTCTTGCTGAGTCACAGTATGACCAATTAATTCAACTCGATCTCGCCCGACACCTTGCGATTCAAACAAATTATAATATCGCTCTGACGTAGCTCTATCTGTAAGAGCTGAGCTTTTTATGAACAACCTTGAACGAGGAACAGCGTTTAGAACCCCCCCCCATAACGCAACTACTTCTTCATTGATCTTTGGTAACGCATTAAACGATCCGAAGGTCACAAAGTTATTTCCAAGGGCTGGAAGCATAGCTACTTCCGGAGCATTCTGAAAAGGCTTATAGCAAAGGAAGCAACCAGGCAATCGAATCAGCGACTCCACATAAAACGAATCTCGACCGTGAGAATCAACAAACGAATCTGTTAGGCGATAATCCATTGTTTCGAGGCCGGTTGTGTCCAAATACCCCAACCAACTCACCTGTAATGGCGCCGGCTTTTGTGCAAACAAACCCAAGCGGCAACCACCAGTGTAGCCTGCCAAATCCACCAGAATATCTATACCGTCTGAGTTCACCATAGCTGCCACCTGTTCATCCGACAAACTACTAATATCCCGCCAATGGTGCGCAATATTTTGCATACGGTGCGTCATGACATCTGGGTGCGACACTCCAGAATAACAAAAAATTTCGATGTGATTTGCATCATGAGCTTCCAAAAGCGGCTCCAGGAAAAAAGCGACCGAGTGCAATCTAAAATCCGACGATACATAACCTACCCGAAGACGCCGCTCTGGCTCACTTTTATTGGCATAAACCACCTCTTTAATAGGCTTGAATGCATAGGCTTTGGCCGCACTACAATGCTCATCAAAGATTTCTGCTGAATCAATTCCCGGCGAGTACTGCAAGGTTAGCAAAAAATTGGAATGGAACTGATAGTTCCCCGGATCGAGTTGCAATGCAATCCGGTGATTCTCAATTGCCTCTTTATATTGACCCTGTACACACAAAGCGCTTGCCAGACTATCATGCAGTGAAGCACTACCTGGTTTGAGTTGCAATGCCTTTCGATAACAATCAGCCGCCTCCTCAAGCCTGCTGAGAATATGAAGCATCGAGCCTTTGCTTGCATAGGTATCTGCATTGAGTGGATAACGCTTCAGCATCTCTAGATGACACCGCGCAGCATCCTCAGCCCTATCCAGTTCCAGCAATATCGCTTTTAATGTTTCATAGGTTGCCATTTGGCTGGGATCAAGACGCAATACTTCCCCAAATGACTGCACTGCATCCTCCAACCGCCCTTGGGCACGAAAGATGGTACCTAAATTGTAATGACTGAGGGCATGATCGGGGCGGAGCCTAACTGCCAAGTGCAAGCATGTCAGTGCCTCATCAGGAAGCTCCAATTTCCAATTTACTACACCCAGCATAAACCAAGCTTCAGCATCAACACGATCAACTTTACAAACCTGCTCAAGAAGCGTCTTTGCCTCAGCAAAAGCCCCTCGCTGGACATGCTCCGCAACTTTTTTCATTTTGGAGTGAGTCAGTATATTTTTTTTTACCATGATGCCATTAGAGTTTAGTTAAAAATTTTGAGCATTTTCAAGGTTAAAAAGGGGTTTTGTTAACCACGATCAGCCATAAGTTATAATTCGGCTATTGTTTTAAAAACATACTTAAAAATAGCATGAACTAAAGACTACTCATTCGCAATTTTCAGAAGAACATATACTTAAGGGAGTGATCCAACGATTATTTCGATATCTTTTAAATTGTGGAAAATTGTGCTATTAAAGTTATTTAACTGCTTCAAGATTAAGACTCATCAATCTGCCATCCCTTTTTTCTAGATGTGGTATATAAGCCTGAGAATAATCATCTATTTCAGCATGCTCTGTGGCCCGCCAATCCCAGGGGCGAACTTCCTGAAAACCAATATCAAGGAGAGCACGCTCCAAGAATTTTTCGTCGAAAATCATCTTATGATAGTCATAATCATTCCGTTGTCCACCGACTATCAAACCGACCAGACCGCTAAGACCATCTGCCAACCCATTTTCATAATAGACAGCCGCACATGCTGCAAAGTCCGGAACCGATAACCGCAATATGCCACCTTGTTTTAGCACCCTGAACCATTCCTTAAGTACGGACTTATATTCGCTCCGGTCAAAGTGCTCAAGAATATGGCTAGCATAAATCAAGGAAACGCTATCGTCGCCCATAGGCAACTGTTCCACGGGTCCGACAATATCCACATGTGGAGCTGACTGAGCGTCTACATGCACAAATCCCGGTATGTAACGAGAGCCACACCCTAGATGCAATTTCACCTTCAGATTACTCCTTCTAACCAGCTACCAGGTCGTGAGAATCCCGCCGTCTCACGCAAAGCACAGGCTTCAGTTTTGCGACCATAAGCCAGCAAACGCCCATTAGCCCGTCTATAAACACGTACAGATTGAGTATCAAATCCAACATCCACCAACCATCGACCTAATGCTGTTTCGTTAGGTGCATACCAGTTCCAACCTTTTTCGACAGTGCCTGAATAACTACAGACACTTCCCTCGCCGGTAGTCGCCTTGGTTTCAAGAAACACTTCCCCCCCAGGTTTAAGGTAAGCAAATAAAATTCGCAGCAAAAGCATCGGATCAGTAACATGATAAATTACTCCAGAGCAATATGCGTAATCAAATCGCCCTGCCCATTCTTGCCTATCAGCATACAAACTTTCTACTACCACAGGCGTATCTAATCCCAAGAGTTCAACAAGACGACGCGTAGCTCTAGAAGCAACAGGATGCTCTTCCATTGCAGTGACTTGGCCACCGAGGCCTGCCAATACCAGAAGATCCCCCCCTGACCAGCATCCAACATCTAAAACTTGTTTACCTTCAAGCGTTTGGGGAAGCATTCCATATTGTATTGCCTCTGATGTTATTTCCTGATGCCTGGCATCCATAGCACCAAGTCGAGTAATTCCACAACCGAAATCATGGTTATGCCCCCAAACAAAAAAATCCCTAAATGCCCCTGAGGATTGTGAATGCCAGAAATCATTGGGACTTGCCTGATCAGGAAATTCTTTTTCAAGAGTAGCTGCAACTCGCTGCGCATCCTCCTTAGACCCCAACTTCCACTTGTCAAGAGCCTTTGAAACTATCATATCTGCCGATTCACGAGTCATTATCTGCCTTGGAGCAGGAAAAGTTTGCGGATCGTTCTCATCTCTAATTCTATTAATCTGATTCACTAAACTTTCCTTGAAAATGAAAAAAATCTATTTATATTTCCACCAGAAACCAAAATCCATGTAGCTAATGGCTGTGCTAATTAACATGGATTGAAATATCACCGATCCAATTTAAAATATTTTGGATAACGCTAATCTGGCACAATCGGAAAAAAATCACGAATATCCGCCTTAATGCTACCAACCTTTTCATTCAGATCGGTATATGCAGTGTGTATTGAACGAAATGATGGCTTAGGAACTGCGCCACCAGGTTTATGCCAATTTTCGAATTCACACCAATATGGATCACTATCCAGGTTTACCGCAATTCGACAAATCAGTGGACGGTGCTCATAAATTGAGCACGAACCATGTTTAAGAAAAGGACAAGGCGTTTTCTCAGAAAAGCCAAGTGGATCACGCCTTGATGGCTTAGTTACCTGAGTATACTTAACCCCAGTTTTTTCCTGTATATACTCTGCCTCCAGCCTGGAAATATCTACTGCTTGATGACAGCAGAATGCACACCCTTTCCTGCAAGCAACGTAACTTTCAGCATAACTAAACAGGGTTTCCACTGATTTACGGATAGTTGCCAGCTTAACCATGGGTTTCGCATTCATTTTTTTCAGCTCAGCAGGCAGCTTTTCTTCTCGTCGATGAACTTCAAGAGGAATGGCTGCTAGAAACGATTCGTAATTTCTTTTTGCCGTTACCTGTGTAGCTTCAGGCGTACGCGACACAACATCCTTTACTGCAATCAGATGCTCAGAATAATCTTCTACCAACATCTGTGATGATGCCGACTGTCGTAAAACATAGATCGAACCGTTGACAGGCTGATCGTCATCCATGCGAATACATAAATCCTCAACCGAAGCTATATCAAATTTAAAGCGATGCGCGAGCTGAATGATATAAGACTGAGCGTGAGCATAGCGGCCTGTGCTACGGAGCACATATCCCTCATCTTCTTCAGTCCTTGCACTCTCTACAGAAAACGCAAAAACACCCTTGATACGTAGCGCCTTTGCAACTGCTTCAAATACAGATGAGAGATCGCCAACATAAATAAATACATCTGCAGCTAACACAACATCAAGCACTCCTACACGCCTATGCAACGCAGCAGTTAATTCTCCAGCCTCCAATTCATCGTAAACCGCTCTGGAATTAGCTTTTGCCAACATTTTTGATGATAGATCTACACCAGCTAGCGTGCGTGAAAAGTGTTTAAATAACAATCCACATAAACCGGTACCGCAACCAAGATCCAGCACATCCAGATCCCGCCTTTCAGCAATCTCCGCGGATACCGCACCAAAAAGCATTTCAGGAATTCGATATTGGAGCTTTCCAACCAACTCAGCATCGAAGGTTTCAGCGTAACCATCGAATAGCTTTGAAACATACTGAGACGGAGCGGTCTGGGGACGATCGCCATTACCCAAGGCTGCTAGAAAGTATCGCGCCTCATCATGCTCAGGAGAACATTGAAGTGCTTGACGAAATGCTTGTTCCGCCCCTTTCCGGTTACCCATATGATTAAGTGTTGAGCCAAGCTGAACATACGCATCGACATTTTCGGGATTAGTGGCAATAGCCTGCTTGAATGCGACGATCGCCTCTTCAAAGCGTCCCAATATTAAAAGTGCACCACCTAGATTGATTGCAGCACCTTCATGAGTAGGCGCTACAATAAGTGCACGACGATGATATTCAATTGCCTCTTCTATACGTTGGCGGGATGCAAGAACATTACCAAGATTCGTCAATGCATCCGGAAACATGTTGTTGACTGCCAGTGCGGAGCGAAAACAACGTTCCGCTTCGTCAAGATTTTCTATGCGCATATATACATAACCAAGAGCATTAAAGGCATCTGCATGCTGGGGTTGTTTGGTAACAAGCTCTTGAAATTCGAGGCAAGCCTCATCAAACCGACCCTGATCACGTAAAGCAATCCCCAAATTAAATTTCGCTTGAAGCAAACTAGCATCAAGCGAAAGCGCCTTACGGAAATTACATTCCGCACCAATGGCATCGCTTCGCATGCCTGAAAGCGCCCCTAATAAAAACCAGCTTTCAGCATTCACATTGGAATCTACACAAATATCTCTCAACAGTCGTTCAGCATCATCATAGCGCCCGATTTTTAATAGCTCCTTAACTTCAGGCAAGTGGCCTTGTTGATTACTCATAATTTTTAATATCTTAACCTTTGCTAAAAAACAACAACTATCAAACCTTAATAAATAACAAAAACAAACAATTATGAAAATTAAATTGAGGCATAATTATTAGATATCGCTGAATAAAATACATAAGAAAGTCAATTGGATAGCGCAGTATTCTATAAAATCCAGCATATTTATAAACTAGGCTACTGATCTAGCGCTCCACTTTCTTCCATACCCAATGCATCAATAAGCGGCCCCAAATGTCGTTTGTAATTTTTCCAACGAGCCACTGATTGGTTGTAAATGGGGCGCCTAACCTGATCATAACTTGGCGTCGTTACAACCCGATCGACTTCATGAAACTGCAAGCATCGCTCATCCCAATTGAGTTCACAAAAATCAACCATCTTGCGAGTCATTTCTTCCTGATTGGCAATGATATCCTCATACCGAACTTCCATAATGGGAATACGTAAGTTCTCTTTCCAATGCATCATCAAACTTTGATATTGTTTGTAATATGCGCCTAATTGATCAAGGTCAGCTGCATAGGCATGGTTTACACCGAAAGGTAAGGAGTATATCGATAAACAAGTATCAATCGGATCACGCAGGCAATGTATAACTCTCGAACCTGGAAACAGCATATCGATCAAGCCCAAGTGACGGAAATTATGGGGCATTTTATCCGTCACACGGCTAACCTTTGCAGAAAACTGCTGCAATCTTTCCAAGTGTCGATTTGCATAAATATCAGCTTGCTCAGCCCCCATATCTTCAATACAAAATGGATAACGCATTTTACTCTTCAAACCATTTGGCAACACATTGATAATATTTCCTATATGATGCAGTTCACCAGCACCATACACTTCAGGATGGCTTGCAAGAATCTGCTCAACCAGACTGGTACCTGAGCGAGGCATACCCACTATAAATACAGGCAAAGCAGATTTATTTGAAGCAATAGGTCGTCTTGAGACTTTTTCCACAGTAAATACTGATTTTAAATCCGCAAACAATTGCACATTTTGTTGCAGATCAAACTTCTTATTGTCTTGTCCGTTTGCCTCTTCCCAATGAGAAAAAGCTACCTCATAATTCTGTGCTTCATCACAAAGCTTGCCTAAAGCAAAATGCAACAGTTTGCATTGTTCAACCGAAGTTCGCTGCTTCAAAGTACGCTCCATCAACTCAATAGCTTGACTCTGGTGACCTAAGTGCTTAGCCAAAGTTGCATAAGCAAGAACGACTTCAGCATCCGGGGCCTCACTTGCAAGAAATGGTCGCAGCAGGTCATATCCCTTATCATATTTCCCTTCACGTTCTAACAGCTTAGCTATGTTTGAACATACTGCAGGATTTCCAGGATTCAAATTCAATACGTGTTGAAAAGATTCAAGCGCATCTTGATTTTGCCCCATGGCCATTTGAACTATCGCAAACTGAAAATTTAAATCTGGTTCATTGGGATGAAGCAGCAAAGCTTCCTTATAAATTGAAAAAGCCTCATCTAGATAACCTACTGACATATACATCTGACCTAAGGCAACATAAGCCACAATCATGCCGGGCCTCAGCCTTATAGCATTCTTAAAATGCGCCTCAGCATCCACAATCAACTTCATATCTCTTAGCGCCGCACCCAAATTGTAATGCGCTTCTGCATATTCAGGCTTTAAGGCAAGGGCTTGCCGATAGCAATCTGCCACTTTGTCAAGTTCGTACCGACCTAGATGTAACACTGCGCCCAGTTCATTATGCGCTTCTGCATACAGAGGGTTAAGAGATATGGCTCTTCGGAACGATTTAGCAGCCTGATCATACCGACCAAGCTTTTGCAAGGATATACCTAGATTAAAATGTGCAACAGGGACGGATGGACTTAAGGTTATTACTCTATTACAACATTTCTCAGCTTCAACAAAATTATTAAGTTGTCCATAAATAACACCTAATAAAAACCATGCCTCTGCATCCTTCTGGTTTAACTGGCAAAAAGTTACACACTCAATTTTAGCCTCTTCCCATTTCCCACTTTGAACCAACGCCTTAACAGATTGCTTATTGGGCATGCTTTATTCAATGCTCCTAATACTATTATATTTAATAATTAGCATCCAAACTATATTGAAGTAACAGCATCAGATGACTTTACATTTTTTAATCATTCATCAATAAAAATTTATTTCTATAACCGAATATATTACTCACTTAACTCTTTTACCTAGAATAACATAATGTTATGTAAAAAATATTGAATAAAATACAAAAAAATAAGGGATCGGAATGACTCACCGACCCCTTATTGAATTTGACATGCGTTACTTACAATTACATGCCATTATCACATCTTAAGCAACAACCTTTCTGCGACGTGCCACACTAACCAAACCAACTAAACCAGATCCCAGCAACCATGCAGCAGCAGGAACAGGTACAGCAGATGGTTGAGCATGAATACCGTTGATGTTAAAGTTTGCACTTTGACCAACAAATGGACCATCAATCATCTTGGTACCACTATAGTTATCAGGATCCATATTGGTATCGATAGACACACCGTTCCAAATCGTTGTAACAGAGTTACCTACCCCAGCACAATTTGCCCCTGTACCTGCACAGAAAGCAGAAGTTGTACCTGTTCCGGCCCATGAATTATTCATATCCCACAATACGACGACGTCGATATTTGCACTTGTTGACCAGTCAAAAAGCATGTGTGCACCAACTTGACCTGCGCCAACAGTCATAGTGTAACTAGGGCCTGTACCGCAAGAAGGATTACCAGTTGCACAACCAGTATCAAACGTATAGGTACCAGCGCCATAAATATTTACATTATGTGCTGTCCATTTCTTACCGCTGAAGGCGGTAGGAGAAGACAAGGTTGCATTGTAGGAACCATCTGTCACAACTGATGTTTTGAATGTACCATCCCAAGAGAATGTAACATCATTCGTACCACCAGTTAGTCCGTTAGAAGCACTTACCATAGTAAAGTTATTACCAGTGGTGGTTACTATCGGTGTATAAGCAGCTTGTGCCGCGCCTGCACTAAAAGCAATCGCCAGAGCTGCACCCAAAACTGTTTTTTTCATACTAATCATTTCAAATCCTCCAATTAATTATATAAAAACATTGCAAATGAACAACTACATGAGGCAACTTTGCCCCCTTTAAAACACTTGTTTCCTATTACGTGTGACACCAAACAAACCAAACAAACCAGAACCCAACAACCATGCAGCTGCAGGTAGCGGCACAGCACTTGTCGTTGTTACATAATCCGAATGACCCGTAGGGTTTACGTAATCAAGAATACGCATTCCGTCAGCGCGCATCAGGAATGCATAGCCACCGAAAGCGTTAAAGTGCCAAACCGTACCATCTGACCGTGCTTCGCCGTCTACCGTGCCATCCGCGCCCTGTGTTGCAGCTACGGAATAATCCCAACTCCCATCAGGTCTGATCTGATTAATCTTAATCCATACACCGTTAGGCACAACCCCGGCACCGAGAAAAGAAACTTTGTCATGGTAAGCGGGATCAGGCAAACCTGTCACTGGATTGATGTTGTTAGCAACTGCGCTACCATAATATGTGGTTGAATAACCGTCTTCGGTGTAGCTCACTTCGTAGTCACCATAGCTACGCATAACAAAGCCCGGCACAATTTGAATTGCCGAATTCGGGTTTCCCGTCACACCAGGGCCACCCCCCTGAAAATTGTTAGATAAGTAAGCATCAAATGCAAAATCAAAAGTCACTTGACCAGCCATCTTCTCTAGGCTATCCGGATTGGAACTCATTACCGAACCACACCATCCCTTTGCATCAGAAACCGCATAGGGTTGAAAATTAATACTTGTATCATAGGTCGAATTCGGATTAGCCCCCGTCTTATCGCTATATTTAAAGCTGTCATAAAACTGAAATTTCATATCGTTTTGAGCAACATGATAATTACCAGCCTTATCGATCTGCATGTTGTTGAAGGTGCTGCCAGCTACTGTGGTATAACCCCACTTGTAGAAATTCACCGCACTATCCATATTTGCATTGGTGAAGGGAGGGTTTTGCTCGTTAAAATCCTGGTATACAGTATGACCTGGGTCCGGAGTTATTCCGTCCGGTCCTGTGGTGACAACATGCTGAATCTGACCAATCCGGGACGAGTCAAACCCGGGGCCAATTTGGTAAGTATTTGCGTTTACACCTGCAATCGGTGTATAACCCCAATCATTAAATTTAATAGTTGTTTGAGCAGAATTAATATCATAGTTAGACACCCATGTTGTTGGGGTCGCCGCAGTTGCCGTCCCTTCTAACGCAGCTAGCGCAGCTAATGCAGCTAATGAAACTATACTAATAGATGATTTATTCATTTTATCCTCAAACTTATTGGATATTGGGGTTGTGCAATACAGCACAACCCCATTAAAAGCTCTAATTAGCTTTTAAGAACAGCTTACAGAATTAAGCTGCTTTACGGCGACGTGCAACACCAACCAAACCAAGCAGACCAGAACCTAACAACCAAGCAGCAGCTGGCACTGGCACAGCTGAAGGAACAACGGTTGCTACACCATTAAAGGTTGGTTGAAAACCAGCAAACGGACCAGCTGGCATTGAACTATCAATTGTAGTTACTTGAAAGTGCATCGGATCAATCGGGGTCATGCTAAACGTTACAGTCACAGGAATATCACAGTTGGTCACACCGCATGTGCCAGGAGTGTAATTGGCACCCGTGTTATCCGTAGCACCTGGCGCAGCCCAACTGGTGCTTGCCCCAACGGTTGAACCCCAGTCAAACATCATAGTGGTCACAACACCTGTAGGTCCAGCTTGCATGACGATATTTCGTGCAAACCAATCAGAACCAAAAAATGGCTGACCAGTCATGGTAGCTGTACCAGCACCTGTACCAAAGTCCATGTGCATCGCACCTGTAACTGGATCACCAGCGATACCATTTCCATTATTAACCACATCAGCTGGGTTGCTGAAGGTTGGGTCGTAACCGTCAAACATCACAAAAACACCGTTAAAAGAAAAGTCTGTAACCGCCGCTTGAGCAGCAGTTGCTCCAGCACCCATAGACATCAATACTGCAGCAGCTAATACTGTTTTTTTCATGTTAATCATTTTTTAACTCCGTCCAGTTGTTATTTGCTTATAAATAAGCGCCAATAAATCCACTTCCCTGTCTTTAAATTGCGGTACCAAATGAATGGATACGTGCAGTACATTCCTACCACTTACTCCGCAATTCATACAAAGCAAACACTGTGCCAGAATTTATAATATTATATTAATTTATATAAAATCATATAGTTAGTACGTTTAATTCATATATTAATATATATAAATATGATTTATCTTGTAAAGATTACCGACATACATTAATTATTATTCATGCTACCAAGGTTGATCTTACCTTAAATTTTTTTTCAAACGTTACATAACCACTTTGATTTAAAAGGAGAAATAATTATTTAATTTATTTATATTGATTTACCACAAACACCTGTCAAATCATAACATAATGAATATAAACATAAATATTTACAATCAATTGTGTAAATATTTCCGACAATTCCAATATTTTCTTTATTTCAATCAGTTATGTTTTCTATAAAAATATCTAGCCTCAGCCAACCAGATAGCTTTCCCCCTTGAAAATTGCAAACATTTCAGTTTTTTTGCAAATAAATTCACCCCTTTTAACAGCTTTACCCTACGCATTTGACTTAAAATTCGCCTCAACTCCTTCATTACTACATAAATTAAATACAAGACAACTGAGCCACCCACGATTTAGTAAATTGTTTTTAAATAATATTACTATCTTATTTTGCTAATCCTTTCTTTAAATCAGTCTGTTTTACTTTTGATATGCATTATTTACCGGGTCTAAAAATACACACTGTATTCACTAGATATAAGAACAGCTCAGTTAATCTGTATTGTGTGGCGCTATAGCCTACTGCTTACATCATTCATCAACTCTGACTAAGCTGCCAGTTTTTTGCCCTTGAATTCTATAATGAGGTAATTCAAGTATTGCTTATTCTATTAGAAGGTGCGCTTTGGAAATTTTTAGTACAATGCGCCAACGAACGTTGGGGGGAGTGGAATCAAAATATAAGGATGAAGTTCTAACACCAATTAACCTGTAACGATACTGCTACACAATTGATTATAATCAAATAGAGAATTTCAGGTGGCTGCGTAATAGGTTTGGCAAACAATACATCACCAATACTTTAAGACCCTGCGCCAAGCAATATAATCTAGCCGCACATGCCAAAATGCCCATGATTCTGCAAATCAACCTCACAACAACAATACGTTGGCTCGCGTCAAACGCGATTAAACTGTGATTTTTTTATAGTCTAGGCAGATTTACGAAAAATGCCCCTTATATTAAAGGGGCATTTTTTACTTCCATGAAACAAAGATGTTAATTATTGGCTTTGCGCCTCCAGCTCAGATAGCCCAAGCTAGCAAATAACACCACAATCAAACTTAAATCTGATTTTTCGTGATTAATAGTACAACCCCCTCCAGATGCACCAGGACTACTTAAGGTACTGACAGTTGCAGCAGCTACGGGAGCACCTGCCCCGATTGGGTCTTCAATTATGCCTGCTGTAGCATTTGTATCATATCCTGCGCACGGACCAACAGTACAATCCGTGACATTCATAGTGATTGTTGTTCCATTACCATTTCGGGTAAACGCAGCTTCAGGAATCGCTGTGTACACGGGGGTAACAGCAGAACTATTCACCTTGTAAAGCGTTTTCCCAACAATACTAGCTGGGAAAGTTATTGTCACCGGTACGGTTGAACCTGCACCAACTCCCGTAATCTTATAATTAACCAATCCTTCGTTGAACGTTAGACCTGCAGGTGGTGTCGCATTAACTTGCGAAGCGTTTAAAAGCCCTACCGAAGCTAAACTTCCATTGCCCCCCGGAATTGTTACAGTCGTTGTACCGGCAGTACCTGTTGCTGATAGTGCCAGGGTGCTTGCAGCCGCCCCCGTTGTAAAGTTCCAGGTATAGTTAGTTGCCAACGTAAAACCAGCTGCGCTTGTTGCTGCTGTAGTGATCGTCGCCGTATAAGCTGTACTTGCGGCTAATGCTGTAGGCGTGCAAGTAAAGGTTTTATTGCTATTACTTGCAACAATCGCCCCACCACAGACTGTTGCCCCAACCCCCCCAGCTTTCACTGTAAAGGATGTAGTGGTCAGTGTTGCAGGATTCATTGCCTGATTAAAATCAACTACAACTGTAGCTCCTGTTCCTACGCTCGCACCAGTTGGATTATTTGTCGACACTACTGGGGTTGCAGATGAGATTCCATTCACGCTGAAATTTGCACTTTGACCAACAAATGGACCATCGATCATCTTGGCACCGTTCCATCCGTCACCATCAGCGTCCGCAGAAACACCATTCCACACAGTATTGACCGTGTTTGTTCCCCCTGCATTAAACGCCGATGCGGTACCAGTGCCAGCCCAAGAGTTGTTCATTTCCCACACTAACACTACATCGATATCAGTGCTGGTCGACCAGTCAAACAGCATATGCGCACCCACCTTACCGGCAGGTACGGTTAGCGTGTAAGAAGGACCAGTTCCGCATGAAGGATTGAAAGTAGTACTAGCAACGCCACCCGATGCACAACCTGTATTAAAAGTATAGGTGCCCGGTCCATAGACGTTCACATGGTGTGCGGTCCATTTTTTACCGGCAAATGCGGTAGGAGAAGACAAAGTAGCGTTATTACTGCCGTCTGTCACGACAGCCCCACGATAGGTACCATCCCAAGTGAAAGTTACATCATTGGTGCCTCCGGTAAGACCATTTGCGGCACTAACCATAGTGAAGTTGTTACCAACGGTGGTAACAGTTGGTGTGTAACCGACCGCTTGTGCCATACCTGCGCTAAATAACGCGGTTAGCGACAGGCTGATTAAAGTTTTTTTCATTACCCTCTCCGTACTGAATTATCTGTAACGTCCTGAGCAAGGGAGCACTATCAACCTCACTTGCCAAACAACGCAATTTTTACAACCATAAATTTCTGGATCTACTCATTTTCTTTTGCTACATAATGAGTTTCTTCATCCTAGAATTTTAAGGTATAAGCAAGCTCAAAAATATTCATTCGCATGCCAAATTGAGCAATACCAAATTCACCTGACGTGCCAATTACCGGGCCAGACATTCTTACCATCGGCGCATGCGTCCAGGCTCCCGAAATTAATCCTTCGCTACCAAAACCCATTATGGATTGATCACCCAAACTATAGGTAAAGCCAGCGGTGTAATGCCACTCACTAGCAGCCGGTGCAAGTAAACTAAATAACAGTTGATCTTGCTGAATTGGCGTTTTGCCGTAATTCACGCCAGCACGAAGGGTTAATTTATTTGCTCCCACCAAGCTTGGAAATGCGTTATTGTAAGCCACACCCAGCTTGTATACGGTTTGATCCTTCCACCCGAAGCCAGCACCATTGTCAGCACCTAGCGATGTACCACCACAATTGTTAGCGGTTACTGGTTGCGTTTGGTCACATGAAGTTACGCCAAGTACGGTTGGGGTTGGCCCACGATTACCAACTGAAGAGACACCCGAGTATAAAATTTGTTGCACATCAAGCGCTACAGTCAAATTTTCAATTGGCTTAATTGCAATTCCTACAGCATAATTTTCCGGGATATCAAAAGTACCTTGTTCAGCAAACAACCCTTTATATTTTTCAAATTTTGCCATATACACTTTAGATGCATAAGTCGCACCTAAAGTGAGCTTATTATCAAAAAAATGACCTGTCCAACCAAAACGCACTCCCAAACCATTCACATAATCATGACCATTATCAGTTAAATGCTCTTTATCTGACGAAAATGCATCAAAACTATGCAAACCATTCGCTCTAAAGCGTTGGCTCGCAGGCACGATAGAAGCACCTATTGTATGCGTCGCGTCAAGTTTATAGGCAGCAGTAATTGGCACAATCAATTGAACAAGGTCAACCCCTAATCGATCATTTGTACCTGAAAAAAAGTTAGTTTTGTAATTTGTACCAGCCCCTCCGTTACCAAGCGCAGCAATTCCGATAGACAATTGCTCTGTAAATGGAAAAACGAACCCCATCCCGGGTAAAAGATATGTGTTGACGTCACTCCATACTGTCACACCATTTGGGCCAAACTTAGCAACATCGCCTGCCCCCATAATATTAGTGCCAGAATACCTCTCAGCTTTTATAATTCCGGCACCCATATCAAACTGCGGGCTTATAAATTCTCCTAAACATGCTGGATTTCCACCTACACACATGGAGTCTTGAGGAGATGTAACACCAATACCACCCATACCAGTCGAACCAGCACCAAAGCCGATCATGAAATAACCGTTCGTTGCCAGCGCATTAATAGGCGCAATAAGCAATCCTGCAATTGCTGCCACTGTTAACAAACGTTTGGATTTAATCCTCATGCTTTTCCTCCACCTAACATATGTCTTACTAAAACCTCTAAATCTTCATTCAAATTCTGAAGAAAGTTACAGAAATTACAAAATTAGAGATTACTGATGTTATTAATCTTCAAAAATACAAAAGCAGCATGACAGAAATACCCGCCATGCTGCTTCATATTTTCAAACAGTCATTATTTACTAATCGTCCCGTGAGCCTTATTCAATACCAGCTACTGTTTTCAAGGTAGATTTAATATTACCTGGAGTTGCCATGATCTTACCGAAACTGGTCATTTTAAGTGACGACCATCCAAGGGCAATGCGATAGCGTGCATATAACGCTTGTGTCTGATTACCTACAACGAAAACTTCATAGGGCAACGCAGCGATATTATCTGATCCTTCAATTTTATTTACCCAAACGCCGTCACCGGTTTTCTGGTCATTCATTGCAACGCCAAAAACGGCAATTTTCTTCTCAGGCATGATTACTTCGTACACCTTAGTAGCATTACCCGCACCTTTAGCCAAATTTGTACGAATAGTTTCTACTGCCTTTTCAAAACTTTCGTGTGCAACTAAATCACGATTGTCATCAAAGTATTCCATTCCAAACATATAGTGATATTTTGCCAAGCTAGCTTGATCTACTTCACCACCAAACTGTTCACCTGCACCCAGAGCTTCTTTCAGATGTGCTTGCAAAGCTTTTACTGGCGCTTGGTTTGCATCGTAATTTTTGCGGAAATAGGCACGATACCAATACTCTGGATTCATATAAGATAATGTGCCGTCTGATTTCACACCCACACGAATGCCGGCACCAACAATTACGTCACCACCAATTTTTGCAATGGTATCCAGAATGGCTTTATCAGTGACTACAACTACGCCGCTATCGGAAATACCTTTAGGCTGGTATGCGCCTATTACGTTAAAACCAGCGGCTTTCAACTTTGTCTCTGCCTGCGACATTACACTGTTAATGTCTCCTGCTGCCAAACTATTACCCTTAATGTAAGGGGACATTGCAAAGGCGAATGGCACCCAAGCCATCATGGCAACCATCACCAATATTTTTTTAATGTTTCTAATCATAATAAATCCCCTCCAGTTATTAAAATAAAATACCGCATAAAAACTAACTTTAATACGAACACATAAAAACGCAAGCCACAAAAAAAAAAACAACACCCTATTAAATTTTAAATTATTTGCATTGAATAAGTTTAAACATAGAAAAAAATATCAAGTTATAGGTTTCATCTCCAATACTAATAAGCCATTTTGTTTTTAGTATGTGTGCACTTAATTTGATTAGTATTTTATTACTAAGCACTCCAAACAATCTAGCAAATTCTGTACCATAATAATTTTGTCACAAAATATCATTACATTAGCTAACCATATTTTTTAAAAAAGTATACTTTTGCAAAAATATGTAAAATTTTTCGACAAATTTTGAGTTAATATTTGATAAACTTATCAAATATTCTGAATCAAAAATATTAAATATAATAGCCAACGGATTGATAATATTAAATATAAAAATTATTCATTTTGAATATTAGATTGTAAAAATTTTCGACATTTTTATCAGCAAACTCACCATTAAAATTGCAATAATTACTAACGCAGAAACCTCCACTGAAACAACTAGCCAATATCTTAAAATACAATTAACATTTTGTTTTTACTATATATTTCACTATATTTAATTGTTTAAACAATTGCTAATATTTAACAAAATCATCATGGGTTATCTTTAACCACGTACAATCAAATATCGTTTTTTAACAAAAAAATAATGCAATTTTGCTACTCGAAATTTAATTTTTATTGCCCATGAAACTGAAATAGGTAGATAATTCAGCTAATTTATAATCATATAATAATATATTTCTCTAAAAACCTAATGTTCCATCCCTAATAGAACATTTCTCAGCTTGAGGAGACATAGCTGAAAAACATAACTTACATTTCATTGGCAGGGTTTTTTGCCACTACTATTTCCTTTGCCGCCCCTCCTATAGAGACTGGCGCCATGATCGAAGGTAGGGTAAGCGAGCATGTGAATCGTGTTTCCAACATTCCTGCGTTGGCGTCAAAACCCGTTACTATCATTCTTGAAACAGATACTCTGCTTGCGACTGATGTAGAAGCGCAAGGTGGAGTGGTACGCTATAATCAAGGACGATTACATGAGATTTCCATCCCGGCCGGCAAGTTAACTAAACTACTCTCGCGTCTCCCATCAACAACCTTGGCTCGATTTCCCTACCATCACGAAGCGGTTTCCGTCACTGGACAAGGCGTAGCTAAAACGGGTGCAGCTGATATGCAAGCTATTGGCAATTCGGGCGCGGGGATTAAAATTGGCATCATTGACCTTGGATTTGCCAGTTTATCCACCGCTCAGGCTTCAGGGGACTTACCCTCCAATTTAAGTATTATTGACTATACAGGTACAGGAACAGGAGGAATTGATCACGGTACAAATGTGGCTGAGATCGTCCACGAGATGGCACCTGGTGCTTCCCTCTATCTTGCAAAAATCAGTACTGAAGTTCAGCTTTCTCAAGCTTTAAATGACATGGCAGCTGCTGGCGTACGAGTTATTAACCATTCTGTTGCTTGGTTTGGTGCGGCATTTTATGACGGCACTGGTTCTATTTGCACCACAGCCAATAGCGCTGATAGCAAAGGAATTCAGTGGGTAAATGCCATGGGAAATGCTCGCGCCGCACATTATCTTGGCACCTTTACTGACATAAACAACGACTTACGGCATGAGTTTTCAACAGGTCAAAACTTCAACACAATTATCCTTTCTGCCGGATTCCCAGTATCGCTGATACTTAACTGGGATGCATACCCATCAACAAAAGTGGATTACAATCTTTACCTTTATAATGGGAATCCGGATAATGGCGGCACGTTAGTCGCTTCTTCTCAAAATAAGCAATCAGGGAGCGGTCCATCCTATTTCCCCTATCCATATGAGTCTATAGATTACACGCCGCCTTCAAACGGGACATACTATATCGTTGTAAAAAAAGTAAGTTCATCAACTACGAATTTGCCTCTAACGCTATTTTCTACAGGTCCAGAATTAGGTAAATTCACGCCAGCCAGCAGCCTTCTACAACCAGCTGACTGCGCTAATGTGTTAGGCGTTGGGGCTGTAGACCTTAACGACTCAGTTGAATATTTCAGCTCAGAAGGCCCCACAACCAATGGCAATCCAAAACCTGAAATATCCGCACCTAACAGGGTACAGACATCTCTTACAAGTTCTTTTGCTGGCACTTCTGCAGCCTCACCCCACGTAGCTGGGGCCGCAGCTCTACTGCTGGCCAAAAACCCCAACATGACCCCACCCCAGTTGAGAGCAACAATTCAAGCTGCCGTTAAAGATATCAGCACTGCTGGCTTTGATTTCCGAACAGGGTTTGGGCGGATTAGTCTTGACGCTGACGGCGATGGACTCAATCATGATGACGAGTTATTTTATGGTACTTCCCCGATTAACGCAGACACCGATGGAGATGGCTTATCTGATTGGGCAGAGATATTCACTTATGGCACTAATCCTACTGTTTCAAACAAGGGTGATATTTCGCCAAAAGGTGCACCTGACGGCAAAGTAAATATCTCTGACTTGCTAATATTAACTCGTTTCGTAGAAGGGCTGGACACACCTACAATAAGAGAGAAATTACTAGCTGATATGAACAATGATGGAGTGTTGGACATAAGGGATGTTTTACTCATGCGGCGATTGCTAGGATTTTAAAGAGAAATTTATGAAATATTTGACCCAATTACTTGGGGTATTTGCTTTGTGTGCCTCTACTTTTTTTGTCGGCTGCACAAGCCTTAATACTTTTCCGGGAATAGCACGGCCTGGAGACACTATATCCCTAATGATTGGCGGGTCTGAAAATGCACGCAAAGACAATGTCAGCGTCTCTTTTAAAGATGCTAACGGTCAGAACTGGGATTTAAAAGCTCTGGGTCTAGTTCGGTCTGTATTTAATCTCCGTACAGATGGCCGTGCATATGGACAGCACTATTCATCTTATTTAGATAGTTATGTCTCTTGGATTTTTGGTCATGAACCCCTACAAACCATGTTAGTAACTGACTTACCATTGGGGGTAGCTTCGGGGCAAGGCAGCTTAACGGTTGCACTTAATGGTATTAGCGATAATAGCTCTGGGGCAAGCAACCCTTTCAACGTTGGGTTGGAAATTATTTCTGGCAATGGAAACTCCGATCAATTCAAGCACCAAGTCAGTAGTGGTAGTGTTTCCGCTGACTTTAGCAAACTAGAACCCGCACCAAACGCAAAAGTGAAATTCAGCGGCACCACTCTTATTGGGGCCGTTTCGATGATAATTGACTTCGACAAAACCATCTTAAATCCAAACGACCTTAATATTTATGTGCCTGAATCTGAAGTGCGAAAAAGCTCGACCACACCAGACGCTTTTGGTAAAACTCAACGAATGGTTTACTGGCATCAAGATGGACAAAAGCTTTACGTTGATATCATCGCACCTCAAGGGATTGACCCACGCTACCTACAGTTTTTTATAGTACACCCCCGCGGTCTTTCCGGTTCGCCAGCTTTCAGCATCATAAGCGCTCAAGTTTACGATATAAGCGGCAACACTATCACGCTGCAACCGACTTTAACTTACTTTCCTTAACTCACATACCTATACGCTAAAATATCAATTTATTTGCAAAGAGATCGGTTGAAAGCAACTCATTTAGACACGGTGGTTGCGTACAACCCTTCTACCTTCAAATTAAGCAGACTTCCCTTGCGTGCACGTTTGCCTATTTCAAATAATGGCGCTTCCTCAATCGACCTACCTCTCCTGACACCTTTTGCAGTAAGTAAATCTTCAAAAACACAAACCAGCTTTAAAGATTCCTGATTACTCAAACCCATCAATATCACACCTCTGCCTTTAGGTATTTCTTTGACTTCACCTAACGGGAACACAAGCAACTTATCACTGCTGGATACGCAAGCTACATAACGCTGTAATTCAAGAGATCCACTTGGTAGCAATACTGGGGGTAAAACTTTCTCACCTTCCTCAAGTGTCATGAGCAGTTTTCCCGCTTTCTGGCGCGTGAGCATTTCGGATATTTTGGTGACGAAACCATAACCGCCAGAATTTGATAGCAATACTCTGTCTTCTGGTTGGCCGGTCATGATGCTGACGATACTGGTGCCTGCCTGTATGCCAACCACCGAAGGAGCTGGCACACCATCCCCTTTTCCACCGGGGATTTGTGACGCGATCAGCGTGAAGGAACGACCATCTGAGCTAAGCAGAATGAGCGAATCTGGTGATCGACACTCTATTGAGGCGAAGAGTTTATCGCCCTCTTTGAAGGATAATGTGGCAATATCTATGCCGTGCCCCTGACGTTGTCTTAGCCAGCCTTTTTCGGAGAGGATAATTGTGACTGGCTCGTCCAAAACTGCGGCTTCGGATAACGAGGCGCGCTTTTCTGTCTGAATCAATGTGCGCCGATCATCGCCAAATTTCTTGGTATCTTCACGGATTTCTTTAGCTACCAGAGTTCTCATTTTAGCTGGACTGGCTAGTATGGCTTCCAGCTTTGTACGTTCTTTCATCAGTTCGGCTATTTCTTGCTCGATCTTGATGCCTTCCAGTCTCGATAACTGGCGCAGGCGTATTTCAAGGATGTCATCGGCTTGCCTGTCAGAAAGCGCGAATCGCTCTATCAGGGCTGACTTTGGCTCATCGGACTGACGAATTATCCGGATCACTTCATCAATATTCAGGAAGACAATGTGTCTACCTTCCAAAATATGGATACGGTCATTGACTTTCCCTAATCTGAATTTCAGACGTTTTTCAACCGTAGCCACCCTGAACTGGCACCACTCAGTAAGAATCGTGAACAACGATTTCTGCATCGGGTTGCCGTCTAGTCCCACCTGAACCAAGTTGAAGGAAACGGTGGTTTCCAGACTGGTATAAGCTAGCAATGTACGTGCGAATTCGTCTCGGTCGATTCGAGAGCTTTTGGGTCCGAACACGATACGGACTGATTGTTCTTTGTCTGATTCATCACGAGCAGTATCGAGCAAGGACAACAACAAGGTTTTTGTCTGTGTTTGCCCTTGATCAATGGTTTTTTTCCCCATTTTTGGCTGGGGATTGGTGAGGGTTTCAATTTCCGACAGCACCTTGGCAGCAGAAGCCCCAGGGGGTAGCTCTGTTATGACCATCTGCCATTGTCCGCGAGCCATTTCTTCGAAAATGTAGCGCGCTCTGACTGCAATCGATCCGCGACCTGAGGTATAAGCGTTACGAATATCCTGATCGCTGGAGAGAATCTGACCACCACCCGGGAAATCCGGCCCTGGAATCATATCGAGCATCTGGGCTTCGGTAAACGAAGGAGTTTCGACCATCTGGGCAGCCACTTCGCAGACTTCTCGTAGATTGTGTGACGGAACTTCAGTGGCGATACCCACGCCAATGCCAGACGCGCCGTTCAGTAACAGGAAAGGCAAACGAGCCGGCAATACGGTTGGTTCCTGGAATGAGCCATCGTAATTCTGCCGAAAACTGACTGTCCCCTGATCCAGCTCAGAGAGCAATAGTTCAGCTATCGGTGTCAGACGAATTTCAGTGTAACGCATGGCAGCGGCAGAATCGCCGTCCAAGCTACCAAAGTTTCCCTGACCATCGATCAATGGATAGCGAAGCGAGAAATCTTGTGCCATACGTACTGCAGCTTCATATACGGCACTGTCACCATGTGGGTGGTATTTACCAATTACATCACCGACGATACGCGCTGACTTTTTATGGGGTTTGTCCCACTCGTTGCCCATTTCGCGCATAGCGAAGAGTATGCGTCGTTGTACCGGCTTTTGTCCGTCGCGCACATCTGGGATCGCACGAGATTTAGATACGGCCATAGCATAAGCGAGATATGCTGATTTGGCATAGGCTGCCAGTTCTTCATCCGGTTCTTCGCCGTTTGGTTCATCTGTAATTATGGGCGGCACAGGTGGCTGCGCAGGTTCTTCCAGAGCGACATCTGAATGGGCATCAGGCAGGCCTTCCGGTTCTGCGAATAGATCCGGGGTATTGTTATCGATTGAATCCTTCATTTTATTACTCATAATCTTTAGTCTATACATGTGGGAATGGGTTTTGAGGAGAATCCCCCTGTCCCTGCCCTCTCCCACAAGGGGCGAGGGAACCTTCTGTTATCTTATGTCATTACTTGAGCTTATCGACTGACAGTGTTTCAGCTAAAAATATTGATGCGCCTATTAAAAACAGCATCACTCATCAGCTTCAACCAAATGGCCTGCTTCCTCCATCCACGCTCTACGTGATGCAGCCTCGGATTTTGCCATCAGTTTATTAAATACTTCACGGACGTAGCCAGTAAAATCGTCGGTACGCAGTGTCAATAAATGCCTCGCATCGGGGTTAAGGGTGGTTTCCCATAACTGCACCGGATTCATTTCACCCAATCCTTTAAAGCGCGATACTTGCCACGATCCATCCCGTACTTTTTCCAATCGCAATCTGTCCAGCGTAACTTCCAGTTCACCATCGTCCAGGCAATAAAACTTACGTGCCGGTTTATTCTTGCCTTGGGCTGGCACATCTACGCGATACAACGGTGGCTGAGCGACACATACCCTGCCTGCGCGTATCAATGCTGGAAAATGACGGTAAAACAGCGTGAGCAACAACACCTGTATATGGCTTCCATCCACGTCAGCATCCGCCAGAATAATCACGCGGGCGTATCGTAAATTGGACATATCCGGCGTATCGTCAGGCGAATGAGGATCAACCCCCAGTGCTACAGCGATATTATGGATTTCATTGTTAGCAAAAATACGGTCTGCTTCATGCTCCCAAGTATTCAGCACCTTGCCACGCAATGGCAGAATAGCCTGTGTGTCTTTATTGCGACCTTGCTTGGCAGAGCCGCCAGCTGAGTCACCCTCGACCAGAAAGAGTTCGCGTTCTTCCAGGTTATCTGACTGGCAATCCGCCAATTTACCTGGTAGCACTGCCACGCCGGATGACTTGCGTTTTTCGATTTTCTGACCTGCACGTTGTCTTACCTGAGCGGCCTTGATTGCGAAATCGGCAATCTTTTTTGCCTGTTCCTGATGTTCATTGAGCCACAACTCTAAAGGATCGCGCACCATAGCCGTCACTAAACGCAATGCATCTCTCGAAGACAACCTATCTTTGGTCTGCCCCTGAAATTGAGGGTCCAGCATTTTGGTCGACAGTACAAAAGAAACGCGACTGAACACATCATCAGCCGTGAGTTTCACTCCTTTGGGTAGCAAGCTGTGATGATCAATATAGCTCTTGACGGCGTTGTATATGCCGTCGCGCAAGCCTGATTCGTGGGTACCACCTGATGGGGTATGGATCAGATTAACGTAGGATTCGCGCACGATTGAGCCTTCGTCCGTCCACGCTACGGCCCACTCAGCACCTTCGCCTTCGGCAAACGTTTCATGGGATGCTGGCGCATATTTGGATAATTTCCAGAAAAGGCCGTCTATCAGATATTCAGATAATTGCGACTTGAGATAGTCTGAAAGGCCGTCCTGATAGATCCACTCTTTCTCTTCTTTAAGCTGCCCATCTTTACCTTCGATGGCCAATTTAACGAGTACGCCCGGTAGCAGAACGGCTTTAGCTTTCAGCACACGTTCTAATTGCGATGGGGGAATTTCTCCGCTATCGAAATACTGGGCATCTGGCCAAACGCGTACGGATGTACCGGAGGCGCGCTTTGCTGCAGTGCGGAGCATGGCAAGCGGCTCAACCACATCCCCACCGGCAAAAGCCATGCGGTGCACACCACCATCACGAGTGACTTCCACTTCAAGGCGATGAGACAAGGCATTGGTTACAGAAACACCGACGCCATGCAACCCACCAGAAAACTGATAAGCCCCCCCTGCCTTTTTATCAAATTTTCCACCTGCGTGTAATCGGGTAAACACCACCTCAACGGTTGGCACCCCCTCTTCATGATGAATCCCAACCGGGATACCGCGACCATCATCCGATACAGAAACCGAATTATCTGCGTGTAAACGGACGGCAATTACTTTAGCAAAGCCGGCTAAGGCTTCATCGGCAGAATTATCAACAACTTCGGTAATGATATGCAGCGGGTTGTCCGTGCGTGTATACATTCCAGGTCGCTGTTTTACCGGCTCTAAACCACGTAAAACGCGGATTGAAGAATCTGAATATGACTTACTCATTAATACTCGTTTGCATTTGTTGCGATTATAGTTGGGCTTATTTTAACCCACGCGATTAAATTTTGATTCACTCCTCGGCAAATTTAACACGAGAACTCGCAAATCAAAACCTCCAAGTCCAAATTTAAATTAATTCAGTTACTGTTTTCGTTGGGAACACTATGAAGGCAATAGTGTTCGCTAACTATCACCTTCATCACCACGGATTATTATGGCCAGTCACTAAACGGGAATGGTTTTACTTCTGAGTTGAAAGTCTGAAAATCAACGAGTTGTTGTATATAGACACTCAAGCTACGCCCAAAAACAAGTAATCGGGTATTGGGCTCATTGCCTGCCAGCACACATACAAACTGAAACACAGCAACCACGAACAAGACAGTACCCGCAAGGCTAAATAAAATACCCAATACAATCATGCCCAACCCACGTCCCCAGATACTGCTCTCTGGTTTTTTATCATATTGCGACATCCATACCCTCCTTTAATAATGCTGTTGTTGAATATTCAATATAATTGCATTTTGACTTGTGATTAGAATATGGATCCTTGCGTTCAAATAACAGACACATTGATTTTTTATATTAGCTAGACTAGACTAAGTCCTATATAATTTAGGAGAAAATTATGCATTCGGTAAATATGTTGCAAGCAAAATCCACCTTGTCTCGCCTAGTTGAAGCAATTGAGCAAGGAAATGAACGTGAAATCGTTATCGCCAGAAACGGTCGTCCGGCAGCAAAGTTGGTGCCAATAGATACTGCTCTACCCGGTCTGCGAATTGGGATAGCCAAGGGTACATTTGATATTCCTGCGGATATTGATGCAAGCAATGACGAAGTAGCGAAACTTTTTCTTGGTGGTACAGCAACTTGAATATTTTGCTAGATACTCACGTGGCTTTGTGGGCCATCACAGACAATCCAAATTTATCTGACAAAGCACGAAAATTAATTCTGGCTGCGCGCAATACAATCTGGATAAGTTCTGTCAGCATATGGGAAATCTCCATCAAACATAGCTTGGGACGACGCGATATGCCTGTTTCTGGCAGAGATGCGTTAGATTACTTCTCACAGGCAGGGTACCGATTTCTTCCAATTGAGCCGGAGCATGCTGTAGCAATAGAGGAACTCCCTGGTCATCACCAGGATCCTTTTGACCGACTTTTAGTGGCCCAAGCACTTGTCGAGCCAATGCGACTTATCACCCACGATGACACTGTTGCTCGCTATAGCGACACTATTATTCATATTTAACTCTCCTTGAAGCGAGAAAAAAAGTCCTATGAAATCAAAAAATTCCGGATCAGGTGGACTAGTTTATTCAACAGAACATGGAAAGATGTGTCCAGTCTGTAGCCAACCTGTTGCCGACTGTATTTGCAAGCAACATAAATCACCCGTAGATACCGACGGAATTGTTCGGGTAAGCCTTGAAACGAAGGGGCGGAAAGGCAAAGGCGTTACTGTCATAACTGGATTGCCACTCGCATTACCTGAACTAACTGAACTCAGCAAACAACTTAAAAAAAAATGTGGAACCGGTGGCACTGTTAAAGAAGGTGTTATTGAAATACAAGGTGATCACTGCTTAAACTTGATAGAAGAATTAAAAAAACAAGGATGGACGGTTAAAAAGTAAAAAATACAACTCAATAATATAACCACTCGGTTCACGATTTTAAATTCAACGTCAGCAATATCCAGAAACGCCCCATTCCATAAAAATTCACAGCTCACCTCCAAACTTCAGAATATTTCATTCAAGAATGTCTTGCTTCAGTCGATAAATAAAGGTTAGCAATAAATTTTACCCATTACTAATATTCAATTAAATGAGCATGCTTTATGCATTTCTTAAAGCAGTCCCTCAGAATTTAGTTGACTAGTGACTGATAATATTATAAAAAATCATATTATGAATCAAAATTCCGCCCTATTACTGGAAAGACTTGAGGTAACGAATCTCCCTTCGTTGCCTCATGTTTTATTGAAATTGCTGGAAGCATGCAACCGAGATAATTCATCTTTCAGGACGTTGGCGGAAATCATCAATAAAGATACAGCGCTAAGCTCTAAGGTGCTTGGCGCAGCTAATTCGGCCTATTATCTCAGACCGCATAAAATTACTGTATTTGAACAAAAGCTCATATTGCTTGGTCTGGATGCAATTAAGTCCATCGCAATCAGTTCATCTGTGCTGCAAGTTTTCAGCAATATTACCTTTAGCTCCGAATTCGCACTTAAGCGCTTTTGGTATAACTCACTGACTTCAGCCACTTTAGCCAAGCTGATTGCTCACAAAGTCAATTTCCCCTACCCTGATGAAGCCTATCTTTCAGGCCTGTTATTAGACATTGGACAGTTGGTGCTTTGGAGCAACTTTCCTAAACAATATGCTTCTCTGCTTGGTTCATCTGAAAATGAAACAGAATTTAGTTTATTAGAAACCAAGCAACTGGGAATTACCCATTACGAAGTGGGTTCATGGCTTATCAACAGCTGGAATCTGAGCTCTTTTATGTCAGATGCCGTTTTATATCATCATGAACCACAAGAAAGAATTCAAGATGCGCACCCGTTGATCAAAATCACACGGCTGGCACACGTTTTAACTTCTGATGAATTTGATCAGGAATATCGAGTGTCACTCGCCGAATCGCTACTTGGGATAGATGCAAAAGACGTTGTAAGCATGTTACAAACAGCTACTGAACAAGTAGCCATTATTGCTCAGTCCCTTGATATTGACATCAATACCAATACTGAAGAAGAACCGCTTCAGGAGGCTCTGCCCGCAGCGGAAGCGTCAGAACGTAGAAAGTTTCGAGCGGCAGCTGTCACTACTTCTAAAGAACCCAAAATTACAAAATCTGAAGTTGATAATCAGAAACGACTGCAGTTAGCGCGGGAAGTGAGGGACATTAGTCTTATAGAAGGAACCAGCCTGAATTGCGGAATTGCTACGCAAGAAAGCACTCTGGTTTCTATCCAACGCAGTTTTTATATCCTGTTTGGCCTGCAAAATGCGATGTTTTTCCTCTATGACCAGGAATACGACATCATCTATGGCAACAATATGGGTGGCCAAAGCGAACTGATTAATGAATTGGTTATGCCGCTTGAAAAAGGCAAGAATATGCTTGCCGATGCGCTTTTAAGCAAGTCACCGCAAAACTCTTTCAGTTATCAGGATGAGGGGAACCTCTCATTAATTGATGAGCAAATTGTTCGACTGTCTGGAGCAGAGGGGATTTTCTGTATACCCATGACTTCAAGGCAGACTCAGGCAGGGGTCGCTATTTTTGGTATTCACAAATCGCAGCTTCCCCGATTGGAAAAACAGACCAAGCTTCTTACCGCTTTCGCCCAACAAGCTACCCATTCTCTGGCGGCTTGCCATGCACGTGACGAACAAACCAAACTCATCGAGCTTGAAACGCTGACTGCAACGCGTGCCAAAGCAAGGCAGATTGTTCACGAAGCAAACAATCCCTTAAGCATCATGAAAAACTACATTAAAGCGCTGGGTGTAAAACTGGATAAAGCGGACCCCGCGCAAGAAGATTTGCTTATACTAAACGAAGAGATCGACCGGGTTGCCAAAATCATCCGTCAACTGACCGAATCAACTGATGCTGCGATCAACCTGACTGAGTTAAATATCAACGGCATCATCCTTGATCTGATCAGAATAATGCAGGAATCACTTTTCGAACCGAATCAAGTCAAAGTAGAGTCAAATCTTGACTCATCTCTGCCACACATCATGACTGACAAGAACAAGTTCAAACAAGTTCTGATCAATCTTATCAAAAACGCAGTAGAGGCAATGAGCAGAGGCGGACAACTGTTCATCTCAAGCCGTAACAATGTGGTTAAAAATAAATTTAATTATTGTGAAATCATTATCAAGGATAATGGGCCTGGTATTCCGCAGGAAATCCTTGACCACCTGTTTGAGCCTGTTTCTACAACCAAGGGGAAAGGCCATGCCGGCTTGGGGCTCACGATTACTAAAAGCATCATAGATGAACTGGATTGTAAAATTAGCTGTAAAAGTGATATAAAATCAGGTACAACTTTCACCATACTAATACCAATAAATTAAAATAATTATAAAAACAGTTTTTGCGGAGTAGTAATACCAATTTTAAGTGTATTACTTTGTAATAAAGCACATTGCGAACGGGCAATAAAGCCTGCTCGCAGGGAGGATGGGAAAAATGACGGAAGTTATCAATTTCAGGAGCGCTACTGGTACGCCTGAAATTTTGATTGTGGATGATGAGCCACGACTACTAAACAGTTTGAAGTCGCTCTTAACCTCAATGGGGTACTCGGTAACGAGTGCCAATGGGGGACAGGAAGCAATCGAACTCCTGAAGTTCGCTCAATTTGATCTGGTCCTGCTCGACTTGTTTATGCCCGAGGTAACCGGCCATGATGTAATGGATTTTATCATCGAGAGCCTGATCGACATTTCCATCATTGTCGTCAGTGGCGACACATCCATCGACTCGGCAATCAGCGCTTTGCATCGTGGTGCTTATAGTTTCCTCAGAAAACCTTACGAACCTGACGAACTACTCAAAACAGTTGATAACGCGTTAAAGAAAAGACAGTTGGAACAGGAAAACGAAAATCTGGTCCAACAACTGGAACAATCAGAACGCTGGTACCGTTATCTTGTAGACAATTCCCCGGACATTATTTACACATTGGATTCCGAAGGTCGCTTTAATTTTCTGAACGACCGTGCTGAAGCACTTTTAGGGTATCCAACCGAACAGTTAATCGGCCAGCATTATTCTCATATCGTATACCACGAAGACCTGGAAACCGCCAATTACACACTGAACGAAAAAAGGACGGAGGAGCGCGCTACACGCAATACGGAAATCCGTGTCAAATGCCTTAATGAGTTCAAAGACGATAGTGAAGAAATCAAATTACTTACCCTCGAATTCAGCTCTTTTGGTATTTACGAACAAGACAAGCTTGGCGGAACACAACGTTATGTAGGCACATACGGAGTTGCAAAAGATGTCAGTCCGCGCAAAAAAGCGGAACAAATGATTAACTACCAGGCCTATCATGACCTTTTGACCGGACTGGCCAACCGCATGATGTTTAAAGACCATATGGAACTAGCTATGGCGCAAGCCAAGCGCAATAACCATATGTTTGCAGTCATGTTCCTGGATCTGGATCGGTTCAAGGTTGTGAATGACACACTTGGGCATGGAATTGGTGATCTGTTACTGGTTGAAGTGGCTTCGCGGCTCAAACAATGTCTGAGAGAAGGCGACACCCTTGCCAGACTGGGTGGCGATGAGTTCACTATTTTATTGCCACAGATTAAAGACAGGGAAGACGCCGAATCTGCTGCCAGCAAAATTGTCGATTCCCTTGCGCTCCCTTTTGAAATTGAAAACCATGAAGTTTACGCTTCAATCAGTGTGGGAATTTCTATCTATCCTACGGACGGGGAATCCATTGATACACTGATCAAAAATGCTGACATTGCGATGTATGACAGCAAAGGCAAAGGACGAAACCGCTTCCAGTTCTATGCCAAGGAAATGAACGTTTCATTTGCTGAAAAGCTCTCATTGGAAAATCTGCTGCGAAAGGCTTTGGAAAGAAACGAATTTATCGTTTACTACCAGCCTCAGGTGCTGACCCATGCCAACACCATCACTGGAATGGAAGCACTGATAAGATGGCGTTCCCCTTTGCATGGTATGCTTTCCCCTGATGATTTCATTCCTATTGCCGAAGAAACCGGGTTAATTGTACCCATTGGCGAGTTTGTGCTGCGCAGTGCTTGCAAGCAAGCAAAAATCTGGGAAAAAATGAATTTGCACCCGCTAAGAGTTGCTGTCAATATTTCCAGCCAGCAAATCGAACAACCGAATTTTGTTGATTATATTTCGGAGTTACTGCAAGAGTTTGACTTACCTGGTCATGTTCTTGAACTTGAGATTACTGAAGGCACCATTCTGCGAGATATCAATATGACCAACGATAAGTTGGTAAAGTTATCTAAACTTGGCGTCAGAATCGCTCTGGATGACTTTGGGACGGGTTATTCATCACTGGGATATATCAAGAAATTCCCTATTAATACCATCAAGATTGACCGTTGCTTTGTGCATGATCTGCCTGGAAATCCCAATAACTCTTCGATTGTTACTGCATTGTGCTCAATGGCCGACGGTCTGAAACTTGAATTGATTGCAGAAGGGGTTGAAAAAGAAGAGCAGATGAACTTTCTGAGAACACTCAAATGCGGTGAGATACAAGGCTTTTTATTCAGCAAACCGTTACCTGTTGAAGAAGCCACAAAACTGCTGGTAAACGAGCGATCAACGCATGGCGCAGCGCCTAAACAGCAAATCTTATCGCTTTAGCCCGCACATTAAACTCATTTCAGTTTATCTAACCTTCTAGCCAAACTGGCTACTGCACTGAAAGCCCCGGGCTTTCAGTTATTGCTCTTGTTCGAGCAATGCAGGTTCCAAATCAGCCTCTCGACCATTCTTCACCAGGAAGGCAAATGCTGCCATAATCGCATTACCCACCTGATGGGGTGAGCACTGGTAAAAATACGCCCACGCATCACTTCGCTTTTCATTGTATATCTCTGTATCTGTCGGATGCATGTCAAGCCAGGTTAACCTAACTGCATATCCAATCAACACATCCAGCACAATATAATCATCCAAATGTATTTCCGGATTAGCCTTGATAATGGTTGTCAGTGCAGATAGCGCTTCCATGGTGAGATGACGGTAATCTGGAGCCGCAATATTGTTTAGCAGATGATCCACCAGAAATGCAAAATTACGCTCCCCTGCTGTCATCTGACCATGAATCACCTCGCTATCCAGGCAATTACCGGGGTTAAACCTGTCCCCAATGATGATCCCTTTGCAATGCTCAAGTGCGTTCCAGATATCTTCAAACAATTCTTCTCGTACTCGCGTCATCACGCCGTGTGACTCTCGCCAGGCACGCCAGGCCTGAGTATCAGAACACTCTAAAGGGTCATCTTCAGCATCAAATCGCACCCAGGCAAGACTACCCGGCTCACCATGAACATTAAGGGATTCTACTTTAGCCAATGCTTTGACCATGTCCTGATAACTTCTGAGTACTTCACGCAAGTTTTCCAGCAAAGAATGCGGACTCAGCCCTACCAAATAATCGAATGCAGCATGCTGTGGCACTGCGTGCTGCATAGCAAGCTGCCCGGTTATCAGTTGTAACAAATGACCTGGGCGCAAGGTACGCATACCCTCAAACAAGTAAGCTTCGGACTTGATCAGCATGGCAAGATACAAAATCACTTCCTGATTCAAAATGCGCTCACGCTCATCATCTCCGCAAGATAACGCAATTTTCTCCAAAATGTCCGCATTGCACTCGGGCTTTGAAATAAGTGTGTTGCTGCTATAGGACCGACCCACAGCCAGCTGTTTTTGTCGTACGACAATAATCACAACGGCATCTTCCAGAGTCGCATCATGCAAGCCCAGCAAACCTGCCGCTTGACGAATGACAGCCCATATATCCGTTTCACCAGCCAGCTCATAAATTTCAGCAACAAACTGACGAATGGTGCATGGACTATCAGAAGAGCCGATTTCGGCATCAGGCCCCAGTTCTTTCCACAACAAACTCAGCAATGCAATTTGTTCATGTAAATTACGGCTCGCCCACAAACGGACAATCACGTCTTTTGTCACAAATTCTTCTTGCCATCCCGGTAATTCAAGTACACTCAGCACCCGGCACAGTTCCGGATCATGACGTACCAGACTGCATCGGGGTAACTCAGGGGTGATGGCAGCAGGTGAAAAAGCAAATTCAGGCACATAATCTATTCTCTCTTTTCCCGCCACTTTGGCCAGATCAGTCAATGCCCCTACACGCACTGCCACACCATTACACATTCCGGTTTGCATTTCACGCATGCAATTTATTAATCTGTCCGCCGACTCGTCGGTGAGCATGGATTCATCAATCAACAATACGATAAGCGGGTTCCCGGCACTATCCCAGTGCCGGGCAAGATAAGCCAATTCACCCGTAAATCGCTCAACCATAAGACGATCATCAAGGGTTAAATAAAAATTACGTTTATCCATGAATTGTGGCAGAAAAACGACTTTTTCCCCACGTAACATGTATACATGGCTTGTTGTTAAACCGCGAGGTCTGCGCATAGGTCGGCCTGTAAGGCCTAACTTTGCATTCTTACCCACATGTAAAAAAGCGCTGGCCAGATCTTCAGCTTGCCTTACCTTAAATGGCGCCACCTCATCCAAAGTTTGAGTTTGGATACCCTGAGATTGGAGCTGAGACTTCACCTTCTCATTTTCAGCCATTGGTGCGACAAGCACTCTTACCTGGCGATTGTATCCAAGGCGGCTTCGGCGGTTGAGTGGGTCAATATCCGACAGAGTAAGCAATCCATCCTGAATCAATGCTCCAAGCCAGTACAAACTCTGAGCCCAAACCAGTGGAACATTATCATTAGGCACCCGCTCCTGACTTTGCGGCTGCTCTCTTTCTGCTTCTACCTTGTCAGCTGGCACATAATAAAGTTCCGGCAATAGTCGCTGCCCGTTCTGTTCAACAAAAAGCGTCTCCAGTTTGACGCTGTACTCTTTGACCTGGTCTTCATCACCACGAAACAGCCCATCCAGCACCAGATAAGAAAAAAACAACGGCCATTCAGACTCAATGTGCTCAAATTGCTTCAGTTCGGATGGTTCATAATGCAGCCGGCTGGCATCTTCCAGCATGGTTTGGTGGCCATCCAGCATAAAACGCTTGCAGCCGTAGCGCCCCCCCAGTTTACTCAGGATGACATCGCGAGTACGTTTAACTAATTTCGCATCTTCCATCGCAAAGGCTGGATATCCGATGATGCTTAGCAGCGCCGCATCGGTTTCCTTGGAATTGGACTCCCTTGGAAGCAAGAACCACAAGGTAACGCGCGCCCTTGCTATTTCATCAGGCACCACATGAATAACCGAGGCCTGTCCACCCTCCACACCAAATACGTTAAACCCATTCAGCGCTTCCAGGGCGGCTTTGGCCATCCCTACCGAACTCGCATTAAGCTCAGCGATACCGTGGTTGATTTTGTTGCCCCGCTCCCAGATTCCATAATCAGGGGTACGATAGGCGCGACCAATGTAATAAACAAGATTCTGGATGAAGTTGACTTCATCCATCGTGAAAATAATACGCAGACCGGATGCGGTCATTTGTGCCAGCATCAACAGGTATAGTGAAGTTGCATCTACCTGCAGATGCCCCCACTCCTGATCGCCCACAACCGGATCTCCCGTTTGGGTATCATATTTCGCATGAAGTGCATCAACGGTATGTTGCGAGTGTTTGAAGCGTTCAACCTTGTCTGCCTGCTTCATCATGGAAACAAGCAACCCCCTCATCAGCTTAACAACGCTCTGCTGCAAGTGGTATCCCTTGCCATCATCGTGGTCCAATTGACGGTACGCGAGTGCCAGGCCCCATACAGCGAGAATACTATAGACATTGTCACGTACCCAGGCATCCGTATAATCACCATGGGCAGTGATTGCGGTACTTGCAGGAAGTAAACCGCTTATGGGGTTTTGTCGAGACAGAATAACCGAATCAATCTGCTCAAAATACTGTTCGAGCAGAACCTTTCGCTTATAACGCTCAGCGTCATAAGATTCACCACCTTCTTTTTCTAAAGTGAAATTATTGAAAGCCATAGAAGTACCATACTTTTTTGAAATTTTTCATTGTATGCTCTGCCCTCAATAGTAGAACCGAAACCAGCCTACTGCGCCTGACGTCCCTGAACGGCAGAAAGCGAGTGCATTAACTGGTTTATATTGCTTATTTGAAGTGGGTCTGTACTTGCCACTTGTGATTGTTCACCCTCTAACGCAGTGCTGATAAAATCTATTACTGATGAAGTACCTATGGAAACAATAGTAGCCAGTAAAAATACCAGCACGCTACGTGTAAACCCCTTATTAACTCCTTGCGTATCCAGATAGCGCCTGAGATAAAAAGCAGCCACAAAAAAAGCAATCGTTGAGAGGACAAGACTAAGTATCATCGTGGATTCCCCTCTGAAAAAATAAAATCTTTACTCATTATCTTCCGCCAATAAGCAGCAGTCAGTTATGATCATACCCCCGGCATGTCTTGAGAACAACTACTCAAACACACATTATTCCAGTCTTTAATGCCTCAACAACCTCATTGAGGTAAAATGTGAGAATCTTGGTTGATGACCATTGCTTGACGGTTGTACAGCTTAATGTATCTGGAATATTGTGCATGTTACGAATAACAGAAGTTAAACTCCCCCTTGAACACCCTGAATCCGATATCAAGGATGCCATACTTACGCGGCTATGTATCCCGGCAGATCAACTTATCAGCTTCACTATTACCAGACGCGGTTTCGATGCCCGTAAATTATCCAATATCACATTCATCTATACCCTGGATGTTGAAGTTAAAGATGAACAAGCCATACTCAAACGACTTAAAAGTGACAAACACCTCTCGCTAACACCTGATACCCAATACCAGTTTGTCACTCAGGCACCTGCGCAATTAACCACGCGCCCAGTGGTTATTGGCATGGGTCCGGCGGGAATTTTTGCCGGCCTTATTCTTGCACAAATGGGTTTTCGCCCGATCATTCTGGAACGGGGAAAAGCAGTACGGGAACGCACTAAAGATACATTCGCTCTATGGCGGCAGGGCGTACTTAATCCGGAATCAAACGTGCAATTTGGTGAAGGTGGTGCGGGTACTTTTTCCGATGGCAAGCTACACAGCCAGATCAAAGATCCGAAACATTACGGCAAGAAAGTGCTGACCGAATTTGTCAAAGCTGGCGCTCCACCAGAAATTCTATATGTCAGCAAACCACATATCGGAACATTCAGATTAGTCGGTGTTGTAGAGAAAATGCGAGCTACCATTGAAGCATTGGGAGGTGAAATTCACTTCCAAAGCAGAGTCGATAATATTGATATCAACAATGGGCAGGTCAGCGGGGTTGTGTTATCCAGCGGCAAACGCATTGCCACGAATAATATTATCCTTGCCATTGGCCACAGCGCACGTGATACATTTCAAATGCTCTATGATCAAGGGGTGTATATCGAAGCCAAACCTTTTTCTATCGGTTTCCGCGTCGAACACCCTCAATCCCTGATAGATCATTGCCGTTTTGGCAAATATGCGGGCAATCCTTTGCTGGGTGCTGCAGATTATAAACTCGTGCATCATTGCAAAAATGGCCGCTCTGTTTACAGCTTCTGCATGTGCCCCGGTGGCACTGTGGTGGCCGCTGCTTCTGAACCAGGTCGCGTTGTCACAAATGGCATGAGCCAGTACTCACGTAATGAGCGTAACGCAAACAGCGGTATCGTAGTGGGTATCACCCCTGAAGATTATCCCGGCGACCCGTTATCCGGAATGGCTTTCCAGCGAAAATGGGAAGAGCGTGCTTTTGAATTGGGCGGAAGAAACTACCAGGCACCCGGCCAGCTTGTAGGTGACTTTATTGCCGGAAAACCCTCAACAGCATTTGGTTCAGTCCAGCCATCGTATACACCTGGCGTGCACCTGGGAGACCTCAGTACAGCACTACCAGATTTTGCGATAGAAGCCATCAGGGAAGCATTACCCGCCTTTGAAAAACAAATCAAGGGATTTGCCATGCACGACGCTGTGCTGACCGGCGTTGAAACCCGAACTTCTTCACCTATCCGCATCAAACGCAATGATGATTTTCAAAGTATAAACACCCAAGGCCTTTTCCCTACTGGAGAAGGGGCGGGATATGCAGGCGGAATTCTTTCAGCTGCAGTAGATGGTATCAAGGTAGCTGAAGCACTGGCACTCAACATCATGCATCAGATTGGGCCAAAGTAGACAATCTGCATTGATCATCAGTTATTAATTTCGACCTTAACCATGGCAAGTACTTACCAAGCAATGTGCCCATAATTGTCAGCTTAATACGATTTTGGTAAGTATCGCTACATACCTGCTTACCCAACTTTTCACGAAATGCTATACGCCTGCTGGAAAATATCCCTTTATATAAAAGCTGGCACGTTCTGTGCAACTCACTAGATAAAGTAAGTATTCAGGAGTAGCACGAAATGCAAAGCTCTAAACATGACCAAACTAGCCAGACCAGCACTTCTATTGCCATTGCAGCCGGTCGACTGATGCCGCTTTCCATGCCAGGGTTAGAACAGCTCGACAAATCAGAAAAAATACTATCCACCCAACTGATCAAACTCAAATTACCATGCAGTAGCGATCAATGTCAGACGGCGACGCTGCTGATAAAACAAGCCTATGTATGGGGCAATTCGACGGTAACCAATTTTAATCGTCACCCTAACAAAATTACGTTTTCCATGTTTTTTGGTGAAACTGCCATCGGCACTATCACGCTTAGCATCGACTCTCCTGCCGGGCTGGCTGCTGATGTCTTATATAAAAGGGAGATGGACCTGCTTCGTCAGCGGGGACATCGTGTATGTGAATTCACACAGATTGCTCTGGATCAGAATATCCGTTCAAAACGCGTGCTATCTTCACTATTCCATATAGCCTATCTTTACGCCACCCGCATTCACGGATGTACCGATATACTTGTTGAAACCAGTAACCGCCGTCAATTATTCTTTCACAATGCATTTGGATTTGAGTTGTTTGGCAAAGAGAAGGATTCAAATAGAGCAATGCCTACCGTATTACTTCGACTGACCAAAGACCATGTTGAGAAGAGCCTGAATCAACCGACAGCTTTGGTGATTGACGATATACCTAAACAGCTATACACATATTTTTTTGACAAATCGAGTGTTGCAGATCTTCTTGAAAAACTTGTAGAAGCCCCAACAAAGAAGGGAAATCAGGACGAGATATAACTTGTAGCTTAACTATGTATTATTGAAATAAAAAAGGGACAGCGTAGCGTCCCTTTTTTATTTTAAATTTGCAGCAGTAATTTAAGCTGCAATGCGTCGCTTAAATTCACCTGTTTCAGTTTCGATTTCGATCTTGTCACCAATTTCACAGAAAGCGGCAACAGGCAGTTCAAAACCGGTAGCCAATTTGGCTGGCTTCATGACCTTGCCGGATGTATCACCACGAACAGCTGGTTCTGTGTAGATAATTTCACGTACAACATATTTCGGCAATTCAACTGAAATTGGTTTGTCGTTGTAGAAAACCACACCACAAGGTAAACCATCTTCCAGATAGTTGAGTGCATCTACCATGTTGTCTTCTTCAACTTCGTACTGGTTATACTCATCATCCACAAATACGTACAAAGGTTCTGCATAGTAAGAGTAGGTTACTTCCTTGCGTTCAAGCACAACCAGTTCGAATTTCTCATCTGCATTATAGATATTCTCGCTTGGTGAACCTGTAAGCAGATTCTTGAGTTTCATTTTCACCACGGATGAATTGCGTCCGGATTTACTGAAATCGGCCTTTTGAACAACCATTGCGTCATTGCCAATCATAATGACGTTACCTGAACGAATTTCCTTAGCTGTTTTCATATGTACACTGCGCCCTACTGAAAGCGGGTTATAAAACCCGAAATTATAACTTACTTTTGCAAAATTGCACTAAATTTAATGCCAAATCTCCGTTTTCTGCCAAACAGTTAGCCCACTGCCCTGCATGAGCCTCAAACAGCGCTTTGTGCTGCCAGAAAGCATGCCATAAATCACCTGCCCCTGCTGCTCGGTTCCATGCCTCCCAAAACCGCCTTAAATCTGTTGCAGTTTCCTGAGGCAGATTTTTTGAATAGACAGAAAGAAATGCCATAAGTTTCTTCATATGTGCATTTTCATCCTGAGGATAAATATGCCAGACAAACGGTTTGGCTGCCCATTGCGCACGTACGAATGAGTCTTCACCCCGAACAAAGTTACAATCGCAAGCCCAGAGCAATTCGTCATAGCGAGCCTGTTCAACGAAAGGAAGCACTTGCACAGTCAGATTACCGCTTTTTTTGGCAGCTCCCGTCTGTAATGCGTTAAGACCAAAATAACGAGTGACATCGCTTAGTATCTTGCCTTCCGGAACCAGGCAAAATACAGATTGCGACCCATTGGCCCAGGTATCAAACAAACTGGCTAGAGCGCTATTCTCATAACCAAAGAGTGAAACCCTGATTTCATCAGTACATCGAGGGGAAACGTCCAAAGATTCCCAGAATCTGGACTGCGCCAAGCTATCTTGCTGAAACTGATTACGCCTGGAAATCAAGCCTTGTTCTAGCAATACCCCCCCTGTTTTAGCATTAAAGCCGGGGAAAAAGAAATACTTCACCAAAGGCAGTCGGGGATGTTGCGAAGGTAAACCATGACAGCCTGCAACCCAGTCTTCCGCGCTCAGATACTCAAGATTAATCCAGACAGGCTTGGTTTCAAGCCCGGCCATATTCTGGATATAACTTTCTGGCAACTTGCAGGCAAAGGCCTCAATCACCACATTCGCCGGATTCACATCAGGAAAAGAGACAACCCAGTGACAAACCTCAATACCCTTGAAAAACTGGATATCTGCAAACGGATCAATGCCCGGACATATTTTTGCGAGACTCCCCAAATCATCCACCCACAGGCGTACTTGCAATTGGTGCTCCAAAGATAATTGCCTAGCCAGTCGCCAGCAGACACCAATATCGCCATAGTTATCAATGACGTTACAAAAAATATCCCATGATTTACCAGAACTCACTAACGCTATCCCTTGGCCGAAATACCCGCAAACTTCGAAAGCGCTGGATTTACGTCAGCGCTGAAAAATATGGTGCTAAAATTAACTTGTTTTCGCGGATTCAAGTTTGAAGTGCAAGGCCTGTTGATTCGAAGAATACCTGATTGGGCGTTTGATATCCAAGTCGTTTTCTGGGGCGATTGTTCAA
>NZ_SMCO01000014.1 GCF_004346685.1 Sulfurirhabdus autotrophica | reverse complement strand
TTGAACAATCGCCCCAGAAAACGACTTGGATATCAAACGCCCAATCAGGTATTCTTCGAATCAACAGGCCTTGCACTTCAAACTTGAATCCGCGTATTTAAATAACTATTTTTTGAAGAAATTTACCAACCATAACTCGCCATCACCCGTCAAAGCTTGCCTACATTGGCACGTTTTAACTCCAATTTTTGCACCTTATAACGCAAATACAAATCACACACTATCGCGTACCGCATGAACTACATATAGTTGAATATAGCTTAGGTGTATTCGGTTCATTGGGTACTATAAGTTCACATAAGCGCCAAACAGTACAACTACTTTTATCGATCAAACTGTCCAGTCTTCAACCCGAAGTTCGTCTACTTGACAAAAAGCTTTGTCGTTTGTCACCAGCACTGCGCCTATGCTCATTGCGTGCGCAGCAATCAACTGATCGAGTGGCGCAAGTAATTTCCCTTTCCTTGCCAGGTCTGCCCTCACAGTTCCGTAATGCTCCGCAACCGTGGCATCCCATGGCATTACATCAACACGCAACAAAAATTCCCTCACAGCGAGATGGAGCCGCTTTGCGTCTGGTCGCTTCGTCAAACCAAAAAGAAGCTCCCCTTCTGTTATCGCCGAGATGCAAAGTGATGCTATCGGCACAGCAACTACCCGCTTGGCAACGGATGGATGCAGCTTAATCAGGTGGCTCACCGTATTGGTGTCGAGCATGTAACGTGTCATTCTTTCCAAGCTTCAAAAGGGTCACGGTCCTGCTCGCCCTGGCTCCGATCTTTTTCATCCAGAAAGTCACCAGGCACGTCAGCAACCTTGAGTGCAGAAAAGAAATCATCCCACGTTGCGGGCTTGCGCGACAGAATAATATCGCCAGTCTCCGGGTCTTGATGGATAAAAACTTCTTTGGTGTCGAATCGATAGGCGGCGGGCAGGCGTACCGCCTGACTGCGGCCGTTGGTAAACAGTTTAGCTGTTTGGCTCATGGGCATACCCTCTTGTGCTTACATGTTTTTAGTATATTTCAAACTGTGTGATATATCAAGGCATATGCCTTGTAAAGCTACATAAGAACTACTATCTTAAAACATAGTGGCAAGTAGCTTATCAATCTAGATCATTGTTCAATAATTCACCGTAATGTGGGTTCTATATACACCACATAAAGTGTAGTTTTAAAGATGGGAGCTAAACATTAAAGCGTAAATGACATCGGATAGATCAAGACGATCTCTATTGGCTCTTCCAGAAATGAAAAAGGGCCAGTCATTTCTGACTAGCCCTTATTTTCTTGGTAGGCCGTGCGGGATTCGAACCTGCGACCAACGGATTAAAAGTCCGCTGCTCTACCAGCTGAGCTAACGACCCAAGGAAAGGGTGAAATTATACATTCCTAATTCGTACTGTCAAGAGAAAACCCTTTATTTTATGCGCTTTTCTCTTAACTATCTGAAGCGAATCACTCTTCGCGCATCATTTTCCAATACTGGTATTTCATGGTAAGTGCACTACCCGCAATAATGGCGAAAAACGCGATGAAAGAGCCGACGGCAAGGGTTGATATACCTGTCACACCTTGGCCGATGGTACACCCCATTGCCAGCACGCCACCAAAGCCCATTAATGTGGCACCGATGAAGTGATTGACGAAGTCTTTAAAGGAAGCAAACCATTCGATCCGGAAACTGCGGCTGATCAATGACCATAACAATGAGCCAATGATTACGCCGAATACGGACATTGCACCAAAGGTCAGTACCTTGCTTTTGAAACCTGAAGCCACATAACCCAGGGTTTGCCCCATTGGGTTGATGAATGTGAAGGATTGCGGGCTTAGCGGACGGCTATCGGCAGGTTTAACATCGCCTTCTTTAGCAAACATGTCCCACTGCTCTGAAACGAAGTTCTGCAACGGGAATTTTTCGCCATCGACATTTAAGGTCGTGGTGCTTGTTACGTACCATGCTGCAACAATTGCCAGCCCTACTACCAGGCCACCCAGAATGTTATCAAAATTACTGCGGAAATCAGCGGCTTTAAAGATAAACACAAGCAGGGAGAATGCAATGATGCCACCCACAATCAGGCGGGTATGCACTGCTTGTTCCGGGCCTGAAATGATGGAACCCAGATCTTGTTTTGTGTGCAGCGTAACTGCAAGCGGACGAATCCAGTCATAAAACAGCACTGACATAAGCGTTTTGTCTGAACCAGGGAAAGGATTCACCATGAAATAAGCTATGGTTGCGATAATGATCAGCACCATAATGGATTTCAGGTTACCCCCGCCGATACGAATCAGGGTCTTGTTACCGCAGCCTGAAGCGAGGGTCATGCCGATACCGAACAATAAACCACCCAACAGATTTTCAGCCCAGACTAACTGATTGGCACGATAGGGAGGAAAGGCTAAATCGGCCTTTATCAGCCCGTAGGACTCCAGCACAATCACACCAATCATGGCGACGGCAATGGCCAGCAACCAGGCGCGAATTCGGCCAGTGTCACCCATGTTTACCCAATCAGAAACTGCACCCATAGTGCAGAAGTTGGTTTTATTCACCACAGCACCCATTACCAGTGCTATCCCGAAAGTTGCCCATAAAAAGTAAGACTGGGCTTGTCCGAAACTTTCAAATACCATTCAATTTTCCTCTCGTTCTAATTATCATGCGGCATGGTTTATGTAACGGCTCTTTTCCCAAAATCTTAAGATGCCGCTCAATAAAACCACTCATTTCTTTAACATGCGAATTTTAATCTAATAGAAATAAATCTCAATCACTATTTTCAATATTTCTTAATTTAATTAAATAGTTAGTACATTAATACCATGCCGTCAAGTAGTATGACACCACTTACCGGTAATGAGTCGGATCATTTATACCCGCATCTACAAATCCCTGACGTCTTAATCTGCAGGAGTCACATATACCACATGCAGCCCCTGCGTCATCGGCCTGATAGCAGGATACTGTTTGACGATAGTCCACTTTTAATTCAATGCCTTGCCGAATAATATCTGCTTTGGATAAAGCGATTAGCGGTGTGTGAATTTTCAGGGATTGGCCTTCGATGGCAGCCTTGGTCGCAAGGTTGGCCATTTTCTCGTAGGCTGAAATATATTCTGGGCGGCAATCCGGGTAGCCAGAATAATCCACTGCATTCACACCAATAAAGATATCCCGACTTCCCAGCACTTCTGCCCATGCCAGGGCAAGGGATAGCATAATGGTGTTACGTGCTGGCACATAAGTAATTGGAATGCCCTTACCGGGAATGGTAGGAACTGAAATTGATGCGTCAGTCAGTGCTGAACCGCCAAAAACAGTGAGATCCAGTTTGATTGTTCGGTGGGTGGTAGCGCCCAGTGCTTTTGCTACGCTATCCGCTGCCTGCAATTCTGCACGATGACGCTGACCGTAATCCAGGCTCAGTGCATAACAGTCAAATCCTGCGTGGCGAGCAATCGCCAAGGCTGTTGCGGAATCAAGACCACCGGATAACAATATGACAGCTTTTTTCATGAACGTGTTTGGGTGTAAATAAGAATGTTTTATTCTAACCCAGATTCTTGGGGAGGCGTTTCATTCAACTGCAACCACTTATTTTCCGCGACCTTCGCCCCACAAATATTTGTGCAATTGTATCTGCATGCGAACTGGCACATGGTCGCGTAATACCCATTCTGCCAGGTCGCCCGGCTCAAGGGTAGAAAACACGGGGGAAAATATGACTGGGCATCGCTCAACAAGATTGTGTTCGGTTAATTGCTGTTTTGCCCACTGGTAATCATTTACATCACACAACACAAATTTGATTTCGTCATGGGGTGTCAGGTACTGCAGGTTTTCCCAGCGATTTTTTGTAACTTCACCTGAACCCGGCGTTTTGACATCGACAATTTTGGATACGCGCACATCGACTTTTGATACGTCCAGTGCGCCGCTAGTTTCAAGCGAAACAGAATAGTCGGCATCACAAAGTGCCTTAAGCAAATCAATACAGCCTTTCTGAGCCAGAGGCTCGCCCCCTGTCACTGTGACATAGTGCGCGCCGTATGCTTTGGTTTTTTCGAGAATCGCTGAGAGCGGCATGCTCTCGCCTTCATGGAAAGCATATTCTGTATCACAATAGCCACAGCGCAACGGGCACCCTGTCAGACGTATAAATACGGTGGGCAGACCAATTCGGCTGGTCTCGCCTTGCAGGGAGTAAAAAATTTCATTAATACGCAGGGTTGGTTGTGGTGCTGTCATGCTGGATCCGGCAATTGAATTATGAAGGTAGCTTTCAAAACACTAGAAGGCTTAAATGATGAGGACAATTCCACCACAACAATGCCAACTTGAACGGCACCGAGAAAGTGGCCCCAGCATGCGCTGAAAGCCAGTGCATTTTACCTGAGATTGCCAAGCCTTTTTTGTGCCAAATCTGCGGCGCTGCTTAAAGGAAACTTTGCAACCAGATCTTCCAGCGTTTTTCTTGCTGCGCCGTTATCGCCTAACCCTTGATGGCAACTGGCCAGATTCAGCATGGCATCCGGCACTTTTTGGCTGTCTGGATAGAGTTTGATCAGCTTTTGCTGAGCAGCGATTGCCGACTTGAAATCACCCAAAGCAAAATACGAATTACCAATCCAGTATTGGGCGCTGGAAGCCAGATTACTATTGGAATAGGATTTCAGGAAACCTTGGAAGCCGGTAATAGCCCCCTGATAATTTCCCACTTTGAACATGCCCCATGCTGCTTCATAGGTTTTGGCCTCTGCAGCCGGGTCAGCCACCACTGCCGGGGCTGCTGTACCTGTTTTACCTAATGCACTTCCAGCAACTCCAGCAACAGGCGCAGTCGGTCCAGCGCTTTCCAGGTGTCGCAAGCGGGTATCCAGATCCACATAGAAATCTTTCTGACGTTTTTGCACACTTTCCAGATCATGGGTCTGCACCTCAAGCTGGCCACGCATTTTAGCCATGTCGCCCTTCAGTGTTTCCACTTGAGACAATAGTTCAACCAGGCCCTGGTTCTGAACAACACCTTCCAGCGTAGCCAGACGTGTCTCCAGCGTTTTTACTTGTTGCTGCAGGTCAACTATTTTTCTATGGGCTTCATCATCAGAAAACAATCCGGCATGTGCCATGCCAGTTCCGCTGAGAACGACAGCTAATATCAGTGCGTATTTACGTATCATCTTCAAGATCCGTCAATTAATTGGGACGCCGTTGCGTCCCTTGTGGTGCAGGGAACAGAAGCAACTTGACATAGCTACCCCATTCCAGAAAAACGTTGCGTACTACTATCTACTGGCGCACCAAATGATCAAACCCAAAAAAACTGCATGCCGGATTGGATTAAATCATTTCAGTGTGACCAGTCGAACGAAAGATTACTCGCCTTGATAAACGATATCTGCACGACGATCATTCTTCCAGCCACCTTCATCATGGCCTGTCGCTTTTTCTTCACCAAAGCTGACTGTTTCAATCTGCTTATCAGATACGCCCAATACGTTCATGACTTTCTTGACGCTTTCTGCACGACGCTGACCCAGTGCAATATTGTATTCACGGCTACCGCGCTCGTCGGTATTCCCTTGAACGGTTACTTTGGTATTGCCATTCTGGTTAAGATACTTGGCATGCGCTTCAATCATTGGCTTGTATTCATTGTTGACGGATGAACTGTCGTAGTCGAAATAAACACTGCGCTTGGACAAAATATTATTAGGATCGGTCAATGGATTAACTGCCATTCCCTGCTGCTGAGTGCCACTAGTACCAGCACCGGCAGTGGTTTTCTGCCCCATGCTTTTATCTTCTACAGCTGCTTTCTGATCTGGTGTGCCAGTACTTGCACAAGCAGACAATAAACTGACCAGTAACGCACTTAACAATAATTTGTTCATTGAAATTCTCCTGTTTGATTTATTGATTACTTAACGAAAGGGCCCCAAGCAGGCTCACGAATATCACCAGACTGCACAGAGAGCCGCTGCTTTGTTCTACCGTCACTCGAAACCGCAGCGAGTATTCCGCGCCCACCTACTTGGGTAGCATAAAGGATCATTTTGCCATTGGGTGCGAAACTGGGTGATTCATCCAGGGCGCTGTCAGTTAAAACCTGCACCTGGTTTGTTTCTAAATCCTGCACTGCCACATTGAAACGTCCTGAATTGCGCTGGATAAACGCAAACGATTTACCATCAGGACTAAACTGCGGAGAAACATTGTAATTACCTTCAAATGTGAGTCGTCTGGCATCCCCGCCATTTGCTGGCATTCGGTAAACCTGAGGGCTGCCTCCACGGTCAGAGGTAAAGATAATCCATTTCCCATCCGCAGACCAGTCTGGCTCTGTATCAATACCGGAACTCACACTCCAGCGCGCCAATCCGCTACCATCTGCATTGATCAAGTATAACTGGGAATTGCCATCACGTGTCAGAACAATGGCTAGTTTCCTGCCATCCGGAGACCAGGAAGGGGCACTGTTGCTCCCTTTAAAATTCGCGACGATGTTGCGACCACCGCTTAATAACGACTGAACATACACCACAGGTTTTTTCTTTTCAAAAGAAACATACGCCAGCCGACTGCCATCTGGCGACCACGCAGGAGAAATAATGGATTCTTTTGAATTGACGATGGTTTGCGCCCCGTAACCATCTGCATCAGAAACCTGAAGTTCATAACGGCCACTATGCTTTACAACATAAGCTATGCGGGTACTGAATACGCCTTGGTCACCCGTTAATTTCTGATAGATCACATCGGCTATTTTATGTGCGGTGGAACGCAGTTGCGACGTTGCAACAATATAACTGAAACCTGCCAGTTGTTCTTGCTTAGCGGCATCCAGCAAACGGAACCGGATTTCCATTCGACCATCTGGCGTGCGCGACACGCTGCCAATGACGATTGCATCGGCACCACGTCCGCGCCAGGCAGGGTAATTTATTTCAGCTGGTTCATGAGGTTGCGGCACGATTCCGGCCGGACTGACTAATTTGAACTGACCACTGCGTTGTAAATCTGCACCAATCACTTCTGTCAGATTTTGTGGCAGGCCAACTTCTCCAGCAAAAGGCACGATAGCAATAGGTAACTGGGTGGCTGCACCGCCTGTAATATCAATAGTCAGCCCTGCCTGTGCGGTGTGCACCAAAGTTACCAACATCAAACACAAGCTTATGCAGCCAGAGAGTAATTTTTTCATATGCACCATTTAAGATTTACCTGTTCTATTCATTAGGCCGGAATTGCAAATGCAGCTCACGAAATTTACTGAACAATGACGGTTCAGGTGGCAACGGCAAGGGTTGCGCTTTATAAATTGCACGTTCCACCGCACTGTCATACACAGCATTTCCACTACTGCGTGTTAGTTTTACACTTAATACATCGCCACTTGGCAGCAAAATGACATCAAATTCCGCCTGAGGGTTCCCCTGCATGTCGGATGGCAAAATAATAAAACGTTTTATTTTAGACTGTATTCTATTTTTAAAATCATTTACTTTCGATTGTGAAGCTGCCTGGGCAGCCTGATTAGCAGCTGCCTGTTCCCTTTGCAGCTGCGCTTCAGCTTCTTTTGCAGCTTGTTGCTCCTGCAACTGTTGTTTTTTCAGCTTTTCCTGTTCTTGCTTGCGCTTTTGCGCTTCCTGCTTTTGCTTTAGTTCTTCTTGTTTCTGTTTTAGTTCCTCTTCCTTCTGCTTTTCTTCTTTCAGGCGTTTTTTCTCTTTTTCCTTGAGCGCAATATCCGGTTTGACGACAGGTGGCTTGGGCTCAACTTTTGGTTCCGGCTTTGGTTTGTGTACCACTTCAGCTTCAGGTGGTGGTTTTGGTGTTTCTTTTGGCGGCGTCGGTTCAACGGGTTTAGGCTTGGCCACCAGTTCTTTTACTGGTTTTTGTGCAGGAGGTAATGCACTCCATAAGTCTGCGGACATGGCTTCTGGTTGCTTGCTATGCCAATTCACACCAAAAATCAGCAATCCAAAAAACAGCAGATGCACAAACACAGCCAAAAATCCGGCGAGTCGCTTCCCTGGTTCTTCACGCCCCCACATCTAACTGCTCCATTAATTCCCGCGTGGCTTTGCCAACAAGCCCACTTTTTTAACCTGATTTTGCTGCAATATATCCATCACATTCAACACTTCTTCATAACGAACACTCTTGTCTGCTGATATAACCACTGGCTGTTCCGGATTTTGTACTTGTTTTTCCTTCACGGCATTCACCAGATCATCATGACTTACTTCAATTTCTTTACTGGATTTTTCTCTGTCACGCAAAAAAAGTTTTTTGTTTGCCCTGATTTCCACTTCCAAGGGTGCAACTGGTGGTGTAAGCGATTGAGCGACTTGAGGCAACTCTATTTGCCCAGGATTCACCAACGGCGCAGTAATCATAAAAATAATCAGCAATACCAGCATCACGTCGATATAGGGTACGACGTTTATCTGGTTCATCTGCTTGCGCGGACGACGAGCGCTCATGTACTGGCCTGACGCTGCAGGATGTTGGAGAACTCTTCCATGAAGCTTTCAAAACGGACAGCCAGCCGATCTACGTCATGGGTAAATCTGTTATATGCCACTACAGCAGGGATAGCGGCAAACAAGCCCATTGCAGTAGCAATCAGCGCTTCGGCAATACCGGGAGCCACATGGGCCAATGTTGCCTGCACCATATTGGATAGCCCGCGGAAGGCATTCATGATGCCCCACACCGTTCCGAAAAGACCGACATAGGGGCTGACAGAACCTACGGTTGCCAGAAATGAAAGATGGGACTCAAGCTGATCCATTTCACGATGATACGTTGCACGCATGGCGCGGCGCGTACCATCCATCACGGCATTGATATCCATGCCTGACTGACGTTTAAGCTTGGAGAATTCACGGAAGCCCGCTTCAAAGATGCGTTCCATGCTGCCTTCCTCCCCATGGCCGGCATTCGCTCGCTGGTACAACGAATTCAGATCTGAACCACTCCAGAATTCGCGCTCAAAAACCTCTGACTGTTTGACTGCCTGTTTGATGGCGAACATCTTGAGAAAAATATACCACCACGAAACAAGTGACCCCAGCAACAAGAGCAACAGCACTAATTGCACTAATATACTGGCATTGGAAATCAGGCTAATAAAAGACAAGTCTTGCGATACACCGATATTCAATTTTCATTCCCTAATTTTTGTCTGATTGTTTCAGGGATTTTAACAGGTTTGAATGTATCGCCGTTGACACAGACGATTTTCACTTCTGCTTTTGTAAGAACATCCCCCCGTTCCACCGTTTGCTGAAAAACTATCTGGCTACGGCCAATATGTGTGGGATGAACAGTGACAGCCAGCGCATCATCAAATATCGCTGGTTTGATATATTCTATCGCAACCGAGCGCACAACAAAAATGACACGATGTTCATTCAACAACACAGATTGATCAAAGCCTGCTGCACGCAACCATTCCGTCCGGGCCCGCTCCATGAACTTAAGGTAATTGGCATAATAAACCACCCCGCCTGAGTCGGTATCTTCGTAATACACCCTGACTGTCCAGGTAAATAGTTTCGGGTTCAATTCTGGCTGCCACTCACGACTTTCATGCAAATAACAAACCCTTTGCCAAATAAGCATAGCAGGTTTGGATGTCACCTTTTTTACAGCTGCATCGCTTATTTTTCACTGGGATTCATCCCACATATCCCCAGCTACCTGACCACCAGGTATTGCAAAACCAAAATGCCGATATGCCGAAGCAGTGGCAATGCGCCCCCGTGGCGTACGTTGCAGATAACCTTGCTGTATCAGGTACGGTTCTAATACATCTTCGATGGTATCTCGCTCTTCGCCAATCGCCGCTGCCAGGTTATCAACGCCGACAGGGCCACCCCCGAATTTTTCAATGACTGTCTGGAGCAGTTTTCGGTCCATGACATCGAGACCGATTACATCCACGTCCAGCATCAGCAAAGCGGCATCCGCCACATCACGGGTTACGTCTCCATCCGCTTTGACTTCTGCATAATCCCTCACCCGGCGCAATAACCGATTAGCAATGCGCGGCGTGCCACGAGCACGTCGAGCAATTTCCAGCGAACCATCGCTAGAAATTTCCACATTCAGCAACCCGGCAGAACGGGTCACAATTTTTTTCAGTTCTTCGGGCGTATAGAATTCAAGTCTTGCCACAATACCAAACCGGTCGCGCAGTGGGTTGGTAAGCATGCCTGCCCGGGTGGTTGCGCCAACCAAAGTAAACGGTGGCAAATCCAGCTTGACCGAACGCGCTGCCGGCCCTTCACCAATCATGATATCCAGCTGAAAATCTTCCAGTGCAGGATATAAAATCTCTTCTACAACGGGGCTTAAGCGATGAATTTCATCGATGAACAATACGTCATTGGGTTCCAGGTTCGTTAGCAGCGCTGCTAGATCTCCTGCTCGTTCCAGCACCGGGCCTGAAGTCTGACGTAGATTCACGCCCATTTCTCTGGCAATAATGTGCGCCAGCGTCGTTTTACCCAACCCTGGCGGGCCGAAAAGCAGGACATGATCTAACGACTCACTACGATTGCGGGCGGCCTCGATAAAGATCTGCAACTGGCCGCGAATTTTTTCCTGGCCGACATATTCGTCCAGTTGCTTCGGACGTAGTGCCCGTTCCTGCGCTTCTTCTTTTGGGGATATGGGTGCAGCGGTAATTAAGCGGTCTGTTTCAATCATAAAGTTTGAATTGCGATTTTGTTAACTTGCACCCAGTAAGAAAAATAAGCAGTGACTGTATATATTCAGGCACGCAGATCAATGCCTGTTTCTTCAAGTAATCACTATTGGCTATAAACAGCTATGCTTTCGACAAGAATTTCAAAGCTTGCCGGATACCATCTGATACGCCCAAACCTGCAGGCAATTGCTTGACTGCCCACACCGCTTCTTTTTCATTATAACCTAATGACAACAACGCATTGAGGACATCACTTCCTTGCTCACCAACTGCTACCGTACCAGCAGCCATAGCCACACTGATATCCAGCTTATCCCGCAACTCCAGCAACAGGCGCTCAGCCGTTTTCTTACCCACACCGGGCACTTTCGTCAGTCTGCCTGCGTCCTGAGATGCCACCACCTGTGATAAGTCGCTAACGCTTAAACCACTCAATACTGCCAATGCCATTTTTGCACCGACGCCACTTACCTTTAACAATTGACGGAATGTTTTACGTTCGGCATCTGTCCCAAACCCATACAAAAGATGCGCATCTTCACGCACGATTAATTGCGTATGCAACACCACTTCTGCGCCCAAAACCGGCAAATTGTAAAAGGTACTCATGGGCACATCGATTTCATAGCCCACACCACTGACATCGACCAAGATTTGGGGAGGATTTTTTTCCAGAAGCTTGCCGGATATTCTGCCTATCATCTAATTACACGCCTTATTACAATACTGATACACAGAAAAATTTGATGTTTGAAAGCCAGAATACAGATAAAGTTCCGGGCAAACTATTTTATTTGGATTAACCAATCAAACGCCCCCCTTTCACACGATAACCTTGGGTGGCCAGTTTACCCAACCCCAAGCCACCGTGGGCGTGGCAAATCGCGCAAGCCAGTGCATCTGCGGCATCCGCCTGAGGTTCTCCACCAAGGCTTAACAGGCGCTTGACCATTTCCTGCACTTGTTCTTTTTTGGCATGACCGTTGCCCACTACAGCCTGCTTTACTTGCAATGCGGTGTATTCTGACACCAGCAAATGATTGGATACAGCAGCACAAATTGCGGCACCGCGTGCCTGGCCCAAGAGCAACGTGGATTTTGGATTGACGTTTACAAACACTTCTTCTACTGCTGCATGTTCAGGATGATAAGTGGCGATTACTTCACCCAGGCCGTCGAGTATGGTTTTAAGTCGCAGCGGCAGCAATCCAACTTCGGTTCTGATACATCCGCTGGCAACGTAGCTGAGCTTGTTGCCCGTTTTATCAATCACACCAAATCCTGTTACACGCAGACCGGGATCTATCCCGAGTATTCGAATGACGGCGCTCCCTGAATTACTCATCAATAACGGCGGATGTATACACATCCTGCACGTCGTCCAGACTTTCCAATGCATCAAGCAACTTTTGCATTTTGACAGCATCGTCGCCGGTGAACTCGTTTTCAACACTTGGTTTCATGGTCACTTCAGCCATTTCCGGCTTAAATCCAGCTTTTTCCAGAGCCATTTTCACCGATGAAAGCTCATAAGGGCCGGTGATCACTTCAATACTGCCATCATCATTGGTAATGATATCTTCCGCCCCTGCTTCCAGCGCGGCTTCCATTAATGCATCTTCATCAGTTTCTGGCGAAAACAGCATCTGGCCGCAATGCTTGAATAAAAATGCGACGGAACCATCTGTACCTAAATTACCCCCGTACTTGGTAAAAGCATGACGCACATCCGCTACAGTACGGGTTTTATTGTCTGTCAGACAATCCACCATTACGGCAGCACCGCCAATACCGTAACCTTCGTAACGCAACTCCTCATAATTCACCCCTTCCAGATCGCCGCTGCCGCGCTTGATCGCTCGCTCGACGTTATCCTTGGGCATATTCTGATCGTATGCTTTTTCAACCGCCAGCCTTAAACGCGGGTTGGTTGAAGGATCTCCACCGCCCATTCTGGCGGAAACTGTAATTTCTTTAATCAGGCGCGTGAAAATTTTGCCACGCTTGGCATCGGCACGTTCTTTTTTGTGCTTGATATTTGCCCATTTACTATGACCTGCCATAAATCCCTCTGCTCAACAAACTTGACTCAATATGATCCTAGAAACCTCAGTTAACCGCTGCCCTTAACATTTAACTAAATAATTCTAATAGAATTATTAATGTTTCCCTGGTTTACCCGGTTGGTGAGACCGCTATGGGTTGAATTGCACAATTTCTGGAGCACACTCCATCCCATCCAACTAAGGTTTCTATGATGATTGGCTGATTTTACCACTGCAACCCGGTTTTAAAAACAAAACCCATGACACTTTAATCTGTTCAGATTTTTTCGTTATTCTTTTCACGGGCATATCCTGCAACTCCCATCATAAATCGCACTAGACCATAGCTTAACCAACTCACCAACCGAGTAAGCATAAATTGCCGCTTCCAGCTTATTTTCAGCACAGGTCGCGAACCTGTTTCCATAGACTGCAGCAAATTTTGCCGCAATGCCCCTGCGAATTCTTTATTTTCCACCACCACATTTGCTTCGCGGGAAAGCAGTAAACTGAATGGATCAATGTTTGACGAGCCCACTGTGGCCCAATGTCCGTCGATTACAGCCACCTTGGCATGCATAAAGCTCTTGTGATACTCGTATATTTCAATCCCTGCTTCCAGAAAATTGCCATACAATGCCCGCGAAGCATAATGCAGCAACAAGTATTCCACCCTGCCCTGCAACAATAGAATCACACGCACACCACGGGCAGCCGCTTCTGTCAGCGCATGCCGAAAACTGATACCCGGCAAAAAATAAGCATTGGCGATAATAATTTCGGTTTGCGCCTTTTCAATTGCACTAAGATAAGCCTCTTCAATATCACGACGATGCCGGAGATTATCTCTCACCAGAAAAGCAGCACGCATCGTGCCTTTTGCAACGGAAGAAACAGGAACCCCTCTGTCACGCAACCAGCCCTGGTGTAAATGCGTCCAGGAAACCAGTGACCAGACATGCCGTACTGCAGCATGAATGATTCCAACCAACGGTCCCTCCACAGCTACTGCATAGTCATAACGCGGCGGCGTATGCCCAGGGGTATCCATATCATCAATGATGTTAATGCCCCCTACAAATGCGATTTCCTGATCCACCACCACAATTTTACGGTGCAAACGCCTTAATCGCTGACGTCGGAAAGTCCACGGGGATATTTTTGGACGAAACTTGAGCACTCGCACACCTGCATCGCTCATGGAGTCGATCATGGATTGCGGCAAATTTTTCGAGCCGAATCCATCTACCAGCACATGCGTTTTCACGCCTCGCTTTGCAGCATGCTTTAGTGCTTCTGCTACACGTTGGCCAGTTGCATCATCTTCGAAAATATAACTTTCCAGATAAATCTCATGCTCAGCTAGTTCAAATGCTGAAATGATGGCAGGAAAATAAGCCTCACCATTTTGCAACAGGGTTATGTGATTACCTGGAATTAAGTGCGTCATAGTCTGATCATGGTCGCGGAAAGCGCGGCATGATCAGAAATCTTTGACCATGGCCGGCCATGCAGTACTTGCGCAGTTTTTACCTGAAAACCGCGCACGTAAATTCGATCCAGATGAAACAGGGGAAGTAACGAAGGGAAACTTCGCGCAGGTTTTCCGTGAGCACTTTCAAAAACCTCATGCAAGTTGAGCAAGCCGGATAAAACCTCGCCTGCCTGAATGCGCCAATCGTTAAAATCGCCCGCAATGATCAGAGGATGATGCGGAGGAACAAGTTTCTCAATCCGGCTACGTAACGCTAATAACTGTGTTTTTCTGCCACGTCCGAATAAACCGAGATGCACGTTGACACAGTGCAAAGGCTCATCCCAACCGGGAATTGCAATTTCGCAGTGCAACATGCCACGGTGTTCAAAACGATGGGCTGAGATATTTTCATTTTCCCATTTAACTATCGGAAAACGGCTCAGAATCGCATTACCGTGGTGCCCGCCATCATAAGCAGCATTTTTACCATAGGCAAAGTCGGTCCACACTGAATCTGCAAGAAACTCATATTGTGGTTTTTCCGGCCAATTTGTATAGCGCTCGGCGTGACGTTCATGATTACCCAGCACTTCCTGCAGGAACACCACATCTGCATGGATAGCATGCAAACTATCCCGCAGTTCGTGCATCACCATGCGCCGGTTAAAATGGGAAAACCCTTTATGGATATTGTAAGTCGCTATATGCAGGGTTCTATTCATGCTCACAGAATAGCATATTAGATAGTTTGCTTAAGCCACAGAATTGACGAGACTGCCCACCCCCGGAATCCGCACTTCTACTCGATCTCCAGCAGAAAGAGGCGCCACCCCCAGAGAAGTGCCACAGGAAATGATGTCCCCGGGAGTCAGTGTCATGATTTCAGACAGAAAGGCAACCAATTCAAAAGGCCCGAACACATAATCCCGAACTGAAAATTGCTGACATTGTTTCCCGTTCAGCCAGGATTCAACCTCTAATGCATAAGGATCAATATCCGTTGCCACCACTGCGCCAAAAACACCGAACGAATCGAAAGCTTTTGAATACACATGCTGCGGCAGCGTCGGGTGTTCCACAATATCCTGCGCGGTCACATCATTGACGCAGGTATAACCGAAAATCACGTCTTTCGCCTGCTCAACCGATACGTCTTTACAAGTCTTACCGATAACCACGCCCAACTCTCCCTCAAGCACCACACGTGAGCTATGGCGATGGGGAAGCACGATGGTTTGATTGTGGGAAAGAAAAGTACTGGATGGTTTTAAAAAGAACAGAGGGTATTCCGGTGTTGCCGCATTTTTTTTCGCAATGATTGCATGGGAATTATTAAACATGACGATCATTTTGCTTGGTTCGGTTGGCGTTAATACCTTCACGGCATCCAAAGCAAGGGTTTCACCCGTCGCTTCCGGATTTTTAAACATGTCACCCCGGTAAACCCGAATATTTTCGGCATCCAGCATACCGAAACCAGTCAGACCATTATGTTCAAATCTTATCCAATACGCCATCTATATTCCTTACTGCAAACCTGCAAATCAAAAATCAGTTCATGACACATCCAGCATCCGTTGTAACGCCAGCCTAGCCATTTCCGCCTCTTTCTGCGGCACTTTGATCTGGTTAACCACTTTTCCTTCAACCAGATTTTCCAGCACCCAGGCCAAATGTTGCGGATCAATGCGAGCCATAGTAGAACACATGCAAACTGTGGGGGACATAAACTGGATAACTTTACCTTCATCCTTGAACTGAACTGCCAGACGATTTACCAGATTCAGTTCTGTCCCGACCAGCCAGTGTGTGTTCGGTGCTGCAGCAGCAATAGTCTGGATAATATACTCAGTCGAACCGACATAATCAGATAACTGACACACTTCAAAATTATTTTCGGGATGAGAAATAACTAACCCTTCCGGGTGCTGGTTTCGAAATTTTAAAATATGCTGGGGTTGGAACATCTGGTGCACAGAGCAAAACCCCTTCCACAAAATCATTTTGGCTTTTTTGATTTGTTCAGGAGTCAGCCCGCCTAGTGGCTGATCAAAATCCCACACCACCATTTCATCCAGAGGGATACCCATTTTGTAACCGGTATTCCGCCCTAAGTGCTGATCAGGGAAAAACAGGATTTTCTCGCGCCGGGAAAATGACCATTCCAGAATTTTGCGGGCGTTGGTTGATGTGCAAACAATCCCGCCATGTTCTCCACAGAAAGACTTCAGATCTGCAGCGGAATTTATATAGGTCACCGGGGTAATCATTTCGTCCGGGTCCAGCACTTCGGATAATTCACGCCAGGCACGAGTTACTTTAGACAGTGAAGCCATGTCTGCCATGGAACAACCCGCTGAGAGGTCAGGCAAAATGGAAATTTGTTCCGGGCGAGATAATATATCTGCCACTTCCGCCATGAAATGCACACCACAAAAAACAATATATTCAGCGTTGGAGCTGGCGGCCAGATAGGAAAGTTTCAGGGAATCGCCCGTGTAATCAGCGTGCTGATATACATCATCACGCTGATAATGATGTCCCAGAATAACCAGACGTTCTCCCAGCACGGCTTTGGCTGCCAAAATACGATCCTGACATGCCTCATCCTGCATCTGGTTAAATCGGTCAAAAGCAATCGGGCTAACTTGCATTGTCACTCCCAGCAGAAATCCTGTTAACTTGCGTTCTCAATATAGCGCTCCGCACGCTACTATCCCCAATAAGAAAACGAGCTTCATAAGCAAACTCTAACATTACCAGATTATGTCAAAAATTTCACGCGCTCGTTGCGTTTCTGGATGCCAGCAATTTTATTGCTGCAGCGTTGCTCGGCGAAAAAACCTTCTGCTCTGCTTCCTGGCGTGGCAACCAGACGGCGTGCAAGTGCTCTCGGGGCGATAAGGTGACTGTAACAGATTGTGGCACCAACAAACCAAACACATGTTCAGTATTCGAGACCACCCCTGGCGCATAACGGTGCCGCCATTCTGGATAGATCTCATAAGTATTAGTGATATTCCAGTCAGTTAGTTGGTATTGTGATACATCAATTCCCGTTTCTTCCTGCACTTCCCGGGCCGCTGTTTGTTCTAGCGTTTCTCCTGCATCCTGACTACCGGTCACCGACTGCCAATACCCTGGATGGTCAGCCCGATCCAGCAATAACACCTTGAGATCTGCAGTATAAATAACCACCAGCACCGACACCGGGACTTTGTAAGTACTCACAAACATCTCTTAGCGCAAAGAATGCAAAGAAAAGGAACGCGCCACCAAATGACCTGCACCTGAATAATTCACGCCTCTCCTCTGATCAGTTTGAGCGATATGTTTTGAAAATAACCTCAATCACCCTTTGCTGGTTAATCAGGATTTCGCAATATCAACCTGACGCAGTCGAATATGCAATTCACGCAACTGCGCTTCATCCACAACATTCGGCGCTTGCGTCAACAAATCATTCGCACGCTGAGTTTTGGGGAAAGCAATCACATCACGGATAGACTCTGCACCCACCATCAATGCCACCAGCCGATCCAACCCGAAGGCCAAACCACCGTGGGGTGGCGCGCCATATTGCAGCGCATCCAGCAAGAATCCAAATTTTTCCTGTGCTTCTTCATCACTGATCTTGAGCGCCTGAAATACCTTGGACTGCACTTCCTGGCGATGAATACGGACCGAACCACCACCCACTTCCCAACCGTTCAACACGATATCGTAAGCCTTGGATAGCGCCTTGCCCGGATCGGACTCAAGCAAGTGCTCGTGACCTTCTGCCGGTGAGGTGAACGGATGATGCAATGCCTGCCAGCGATTATTTCCTTCATCCAGTTCGAACATAGGGAAATCAACCACCCACAAAGGTTTCCATTCTTTCGATGCAAACCCACGCTCATGACCCACTTTAGCACGCAATGCGCCCAAAGCTTCGTTCACAATTTTTGCTTTATCCGCGCCAAAAAACACCAAATCACCATCTGATGCGCCGGAACGCTCAATAATGCTCTTGACAGCTGGCTCCGTCAGGAACTTCAGGATAGGCGACTGCAATCCTTCCATGCCTTTCGCTAGTTCGTTTACTTTGATGTACGCTAACCCTTTTGCGCCATAAATCTTGACGAAATCCGTATAGTCATCAATTTCTTTACGTGACATGGCACCACCCTGCGGTACGCGTAAACAGGCTACACGACCACCTTCCATATCTGCCGCTTCTCGGAACACCTTGAAATCAACCTGACGCATAATATCCGTCAATTCGATGATTTCAAGTGCAATACGCATATCAGGCTTATCCGAGCCGTAACGCCCCATTGCTTCCGCATAACACATCCGCGGGAACGGACTCGGCAAGTCCACATCCATGACTTTTTTGAACATGTCTCGCAACATGTCTTCAATCATATCCATGATTTCTGCCTCACTCATGAATGAGGTTTCAATATCCACCTGGGTAAATTCAGGCTGGCGATCTGCACGCAAATCTTCATCACGGAAACACTTGGTAATCTGAAAATAGCGATCGTATCCCGCCACCATCAACAACTGCTTAAACAGTTGCGGAGATTGCGGCAGAGCGTAAAACGACCCTGGGTGCACACGTGAAGGCACCAGGTAATCCCGCGCACCTTCTGGAGTCGAACGCGTCAGCATCGGGGTTTCAATTTCCATGAAACCATGGGTATCAAGGTAATCACGCATGGTTTTCGCCACGCGGTAACGCAACTTGAGGTTAGACTGCATCACAGGGCGACGCAAATCCAGATAACGGTGTGTCAGCCGCACATTCTCGCTCAGCTGTTCATCATCCAGAAGGAATGGTGGTGTAAGAGAAGGGTTGAGCACCTCAATTTCCTGGGCTACTACTTCTATCTCACCAGTAGGTAAGTTAGTGTTTACTGTCCCATCTGGACGAGCGCGCACGACTCCTGTCACCTTCAGCACAAACTCATTACGAATGCCTTCTGCCGCCTTGAAAGTCTCAGCTTGTTCCGGATTACATACGACCTGCACCAGCCCCTCGCGGTCACGCAGGTCAATAAAAATCACACCGCCATGATCACGACGACGATGCGCCCAACCACAGAAAGTTACGGTTTGCTGTAAATGTTCACGGTTCACTTCACCGCAATAATGAGTACGCATCATAATTTTGTTCACACCAACTATTCAAAAATAATAAAGACAGGGCTTGCAAAGGATGAGCTCCTATTGCGAATCCTGCCTCTTCTAAAAACCTTGTTAATTATTCGGTGCCAGTTTTACCGCTAAGTCTTTATCTGGCGGTGCCACGACCCCCATGGAAATAATGTATTTAAGCGCCTGATCGACGCCCATATCCAATTCGATCACTTCACTTTTTTTGACAAAAAAGTAAAAACCATTGACGGGGCTGGGAGTTGTCGGGATAAACACCCCCACATATTCGCCATCCAGCTTAGCGCTCACATCTTTACCTGGTACAGATGTCTGGAATGCAAGTGACCAGGCTTGAGGGTGAGGATAATGCACCAGCAACACCTTACGAAAAGATTCGCCATTTCCTGAAAAAAGGGTATCACTTACCTGTTTGACGCCATGATAAATCGTTTTGACAACCGGTATACGTCCGAGCACAGATTCCCAGAAGGCAATCAGGCGCTGGCCAATCATATTGGCAGTAAACAGACCCGTCAACAAAATCACCGCAACAGTTAAAATAACGCCCAATCCTGGAATGTTCATTCCGAGAACATGCACCGGCTGGTACGCTGAAGGCAACAACAGCAGACTCATGTCCATCATGCCAATGATCAAATTCAGCACCCACAAGGTAATCACCAGAGGCACCCAAACCAGCAAACCCGTAATAAAATACCGCTTCATGTTAGGAATGACAAGTACCCCCGGCACAACCTGTGGGAGCCGGCGCTGCCGCCTCTTCTTTTTTATTGGAAGATCCGCCCTTGAAATCGGTCTGATACCAGCCATTACCCTTTAACTGAAAACCAGCAGCAGTCACCAACTTACTAAACGTTTCTTTGCCACACTCTGGACAAGTCGTCAGCGTTGCATCACTCATTTTCTGAATAACTTCTTTCTGAAAGCCACATTCAGTACATTTATACTCATAAATCGGCATAACAACCCCCTAAAAAACAAAATTATACCCTAACCTGATAGATATGCCTTTCAAATTTGGTCAAGGCCCCTTCTTTTCAAGAGGTTGAACTGAAATATGGCTATGTTCATCAACCACAAAACCCATTACATTGAAATATGCATGAGCATCGCCCGCAGTTTTGATGGTGAAACCGGCTTGTGCAACATAGGGAAACCGCTTGCAAGCGCTTGCCGGAGACGATCTGATTCAATATCCCCGGATATCAAAACCCCTGGGATTAGTTTCGAATAAATTGCCTGAATCGCTTGAATCACGCTCACCCCATCATCTCCTTGTGCCAAACGGTAATCAGCAAGCACCACATCCGGAATTCTGGACTGGCCAAGCAATTTATTCACAATTTTCTGCCCAGAATCGGCAGCAAGGACCTCACACCCCCAGGATTGAAGCAACGCTACAGTCCCTGCGAGCACAATCAAATCATCATCAACCACCACCACAAATAGTTCCAGTTTGCCTGAACCCTTTTCATGAAGAATCGCTGCATTGCTCCCTTCCAGCTTCTTCAGACCAAGCGGTATCTCTAACGAAAATACAGAACCCTTTCCTACCACTGATCGAACAGCAACATGCGCATTAAGCATTTTCCCTAATCGATTAACTATCGCCAGTCCTAGTCCTAAGCCCTTATTACGGTCACGTTCAACATTACCTAACTGATAAAATTCCTGAAATACATCAGTGAGAGAAGCTTCGGGAATGCCTATTCCAGTATCCCAAACTTCGATCCGGATCTTTTCACCAGATACTCGTCGACAACCAACCAACACTCCGCCTTCCTGCGTATATCTGATCGCATTAGAAACCAGATTTAACAAAATTCGTTCAAGCATCAACCTGTCGGTACTTACAATGGCATGACATGGCATCACCTTGAACTTCAAACCTTTTTCCAGAGCATGCGGTCTGAATTCCATGCGCATTCTGTCTAACACATCATTGATTGCGAAATTCTCAGGCTCTGGATGCACTACACCAGCATCCAGTTTGGAAATATCCAGCAACGCATTAAACAGCATATTCATCGAAACAATTGAAGCTTCGATATTACTGACGATCGCACTTACTTCTGGATAATTGATGCGCTCCTTTAACGCACCAACAAACAACCCCAATGAATGCATCGGCTGTCGCAAATCATGACTGGCTGCTGCCAAAAACCTGGATTTAGCAATATTTGCGCGCTCCGCCGCCTCCTTTTGCTCAATCAGTTCTCCGGTCGCATCAGAAATACTTTGCTGTAAAATTTCTTGAGAATGTTGCAGTGAAACCGCCATTTTATTCACGCCTGTTTCCAACGCCAGAATCTCGCCGCCCGAATCAGCATCCACCCGGGTATCAAGATAACCTTCCGCAAGCTTTTCCACAGCATGCGAAAGCTTCCGGATAGGTCGTGTCACACTTCGGCCCATTGCAGCCGCCGCCATCCAGGTCAGCAACAAACCAACACCAACGATCTGCATCCCGTTCCACAACATTTTATTCCGCATTTCCATGGTGTGCCTTCTGGACATCGCAACTAAAGCCACTCCCAAAAAAGATCCGGAACGGGAAATCTTCTCCGCTGCTGCACTATCCGAAAAAGGTTGCAAGAAATCATCAGATTGCGGCTCAATCAAAATAACGGGAGAACGAAAAATCAAAAGATCATCCGCATCAACCACATCAATACGTTCCATATTGCTGGCTGAGGCAAGCCTGACCAACCGTGATATAGCTTCCCCCTTTCCAGCAATCAGATTAGAGTGAGTGTCCACAATTGCCGCACTATAAACATCGCTTTCTCGCAAAGTCGCATCAAGCAAATTCATCAACTGAGTTGCATCACCTGAAACCACACCAAACTCACTGGCTGTTGCAAGATGGCGAGCGATAACCATCCCTCTTTCATGCAAACTGGATTCAAGATCATTAATCTTGCTATTGGTAAAATACAAGGTCAGTAGAACAGCAATAATGGTTGCTGGTGCAAGCGCAAGAAACATAACACGCGTTCGGATTTTCCAATACTTCATGACTGGACAACCTTTGTGTATTCAAGCTACTTCTGCATTGGGGCGCATTCAGGATGGCATTCCGCCTCTGATTGCAATACGGCATACCACCATAGTTTCTTATATAAACAGGAATAAAACCAGCGCTGACAAATACGAGAAAATGCTTTTAACTTCCCCTATCCGTTATTAATACCAAACATTCTATAACTTTCGGCATATGGCTAATGTTATAGCTCAACTATACCAAATGCTGAATAACAATCTGGAATGAATCCTCCATAATGACAATTAAGCAAACACCTTGCAAAAACATCCTGAATGAGGATATGCAAGCTAATGTGTGATTAGCTAAATTTAAAACTTAACGGAGGTTACCATGAACAAATATTCAGCTATTTTATGCGCTTTACTGATCGGCAACTCAACCCTGTCGTTTGCAGAAGATTGCAATGATAAAGTTCAGATGGATTCATTTGACACACCAGCAAATGCGCAAATGACCAGTAACGATTCTGCTGCACTTCCCGATAAAGAAGAAAGTAAAGTTGCCAAACAAGCAAGCCCTGTAGAAGATTCACCAACAATGCATGCTAAAAAAGCCGCCACTACCAGCGATGAGAATGATGGTAATTATTTAACCGGAATTGAATGAATGTATGGCTTGCCACAATACCTGATCTGAGGTAACACCTCAAATCAGGTATTGCATGCTTATTGCCTTCCAATAATCGAGACCAATTAACTCCTTTCAAGTACAAGAACCAGAGTTATTACCAGGCCGGATTGTACAAACCCTGACAATTGAAAACCATGTTACTTATAAAGATCGCCACCATAATTTTTCAAAAAGGTGTTAAAGCGGAAAAAGAGTACTTCTGCGACGCAATAACGGCTTCCGTTCTATTGCTTGCATGCAGCGCGCGGAAAATAGCCGCCATATGAATTTTAACAGTCCCCTCAGTGATACCCAATTCCCTTGCAATTATTTTATTCGGCTTACCTTGAGCTAGCAACAAGAGCACGTCCAACTGTCGCTCTGTCAGATTTGCAGGACTATCCGAACTGGAAAATGCGTTCCCGGCCCCATGATTTTGCTCAAGCATCATGAGGGGTAAATACACCCCACCCGATAGCACCAATCTTAATGCACTTAACATAATCTGACCCGAAGCCGATTTAGATATAAACCCGGAAGCGCCTAAATCCAATGCTTTCTGAGCATCATGCCGAGATTCAGAAGCTGAAAGCATCACCACAGGTAAAGAAGGACATTGTTCCCGAAACGAAACCAATGCCTGAAACCCGTCCATCCCTGGCATATTAAGATCAAGCAAGGCAAGATCCAGATCAGCGTAATCCCTGGCAAGATTAATGGCTGTCAAACTGTCACCTGCCTCCAAGACGTCAACATGAGTATCCAATTCCTTCAGGACATATTTTAAGCCTTCGCGAAATAAAGTATGATCATCGGCTAATAGAATTTTCATTAGACTGGCTGTTGCTTGCTGAATTAAAAAATTGACTCAGAAACGCCCGAGTTCGCCATATTCGTTAGCTACATTCGACAAATTTCAGAATTGATAAAAATCCACGCTGAATGTTCGTAGCGCTTTCAAGCCAAATCAATTTTTATATTGATTTTAGCTTTGTTTTCAACCTACTCCAAAACAAAACATTTTGAAATAGAGCATATGTACTATCAGCACCACATCAGAACGAAAGCAAGACTAACCTAGCCCATCCCTACAAACAACAAAGGCCTGCAGATACAGGCCTTTGTTGTTATTTTCTACATTCCAAAGAAAACGTATCAATCAGAAGGGAATATCATCCTCAAAATCATCAAACCCACCACTGCTCTTTGCTGGTGCTTTAGCACTACTCTTTGCTGTTGAACCACCATTTCTAGGTGCTGAAGTACCTTCAAAAGATTCACCAGCATCTCTATCCATACTGCCCATCCCTGCGCCCCCACCACTGCGACTGCCTAGCATTTGCATACGGTCAGCAACAATTTCAGTGGTATATCGATCCTGGCCTTCTTTATCTTGCCATTTACGGGTTTGCAAACGACCTTCAACATACACCTGGCTACCCTTTTTCAAGTACTCACCTGCAATTTCAGCCAGCTTGCCAAAAAATGCCACGCGATGCCACTCGGTGCGCTCCTGCTTCTCGCCAGACTTATCCTTCCATGAATCTGTAGTCGCCACTGTGATATTCGCGATGGCTTCACCACTCGGCATATAACGCACCTCGGGATCCTTACCCAGATTACCAACCAAAATTACCTTGTTTACTGACGCCATTTAGTTTGCCCTCGCAATCAATTCGTTAACACCCTGCTCATCCCAATGTTTCATATCCACCTTCAGGTAAGCGACACCTTCTTCAGAAAGCACAACCGCTTCCACTACACCTTTTAAATCAGCAAGCTTTTGCGCAAGCTTGCTTGCATTTTCCACACTCATTTCACCAATATGAAACATACGACTTTTCACTGCAGGTGGCGCTGTCATGCCTAAAGCAAAAACCAGCCAGATCGCGGTCAAACCCCCGCCAAATACAAATACTGCAGAATACCCGAACCGATGAGAAAGATACCCTCCCATCGTGCCACCTAAAAACAACCCAAGAGATTGGAATGTATTATACACCCCCATCGCTGTACCTTTACTTGCCGCTGGCGCAATTTTTGAAATCAGAGAGGGCAGACTCGCTTCCAGCACATTAAATGCGATGAAATACGTAACCAACATCATAACAACACCCCAGAAATTATGGATCAAAAACACAAAACCTACTTGTGCCAGCAACATCAATCCGATTGCACCGACAAACACCGGTTTCAACCGCGCATTTTTTTCTCCATATATTATTACCGGTATCATAATCAGAAAAGAAACGATCATCACCGGGAGATAAATTTGCCAGTGGTGATTAGCGTCTATACCACCCGTTTCTTTCAATGCAAAAGGCACCACCATAAACATAGCCATTTGCGCGGCATGCACCACGAAAATCCCATAATTCAGACGCAACAACTGCTTATCCCGCAGCACATCCTTCAACTTACTGGGCATCGCCTCCGCATCTGAATGGAATCGGCTGATTTGAGGATTCGGCACTGCATACTTGACTACCAGAATGGCAAGCAAAGCCAATCCGCCAGTCATGGCAAAAATCCCAGGCATGCCAATCAAATGGTAAAAAGCAGGACCCAATATGAGTGACAGTGCAAAGGTAATACCAATGGTCATGCCTATCATGGCCATCGCTTTAGTACGATGTTCTTCGCGTGTCAGATCGGCCGTTAATGCAGTAACCGCTGCCGAAATTGCCCCCGCTCCCTGTATGGAACGTCCGATAATAATCATATACAGATCACTGGCTGAAGCGGCAACAAAACTGCCGATGGCAAACAACAGCAATCCGAAATAAATAACACGTTTGCGACCAAAACGATCAGATGCCATCCCAAACGGCAGCTGCAACAAGGCCTGAGTCAGCCCATAAGCCCCTAATGCAAATCCGATTAACGTATGGTTTTGCCCACCCGGCAAATGTTCAGCATAAATAGCAAAGACAGGTAAAATCAAAAACATACCCAACATACGCAAACCATAAATACTTGCCAGACTGATACTGGCACGCACCTCTACTGGAGACATTTTTTCTGTATGAGTCATATTGAGATTGGGCAAAACAACCAAAATTGCGTATATTAGCAGGTTAGGTAACCTTACGTAACCAATCTCTCGCTATGGGTAGTCGACTTATGAAATACCCAGGCAACCAGTTGTTCTAAATTAATCGCCCAACACAGCAGAAACATATGGAATACATAAAAATCCGTGGTGCCCGCACCCACAATCTTAAAAACATCAATTTGGATATCCCCAGAAACAAACTGGTTGTGATAACAGGGTTGTCTGGCTCAGGTAAGTCCTCACTTGCTTTCGACACTCTTTATGCTGAGGGGCAACGCCGATATGTAGAGTCACTATCTGCCTACGCACGTCAGTTTTTACAACTGATGGCAAAACCAGATGTTGACCTGATTGAAGGATTATCGCCAGCAATCTCCATTGAGCAAAAGGCTACTTCTCACAACCCCCGTTCTACCGTCGGCACGATAACGGAAATTCATGATTACCTTCGTCTGCTTTACGCCCGGGTGGGTGACCCCCATTGCCCAGAACACAAAATTGGCCTGTCCTCTCAAAGCGTTTCCCAAATGGTTGATCATGTCTTGCAGTTGCCAGAAGACACCAAGCTCATGATCCTTTCCCCCCTTGTTGCAGGCAGAAAAGGTGAACAACATGATCTGATTGAGGAATTACGCGCACAAGGGTTTGTTCGTCTTCGCATCGATGGGCAGGCTTATGAGATAGATAATTTACCAAAACTGGATAAAAACAAAAAGCATACGATAGATGTGGTTGTAGACCGTGTCAAAGTACGCCCGGATATCAAGCAGCGCCTCGCTGAGTCTTTTGAAACGGCACTTCGCCACTCAGATGGAAAAGCACTTGCAGTAGAAATGGATACAGGAACAGAACATTTGTTCTCGGCCAAATTTGCCTGCCCCCAATGTAACTACTCACTTGCAGAACTTGAACCACGTCTCTTCTCTTTCAACAACCCGATGGGTGCTTGCCAGAAGTGCGATGGCTTAGGCCAGATCAGTTTTTTTGACCCCAAACGCATCGTTGCATTTCCTCACCTGAGCCTCGCTTCTGGCGCAATAAAGGGCTGGGACAGACGTAATCAGTTTTACTATCAGATGCTGCAAAGTTTAAGTATGCACTTCGGTTTTGATCTTGAAATTCCATTCGAAGAGCTACCTGAACAAACACAACATCTTCTCCTCTATGGAAGTGGGAAAGAAGAAATAAAATTCAAATACCTTGGTGAAAAAGGGGGCATGCAAACTCGCGCACATCCCTTCGAAGGCATTATTCACAACTTTGAACGTCGCTACAAGGAAACCGATTCCAATGCAGTCCGAGAAGAACTGGCTAAATACCTGAATGGCTGCCCTTGCCCTGAGTGCAACGGGACCAGACTGCGCATTGAAGCCCGTAATGTACTTGTAGACAAAAAGTCCATTTATGAAATTAGTGGCATGCCATTAAAATCAGCACTTACACTCTTCCAGACGATCTATTTCGAGGGCCAAAAACAAGCAATCGCCGAAAGAATCATCAAGGAAATTGCCAGCAGATTGCAATTCCTCAACAATGTCGGTCTGGATTACCTCTCACTGGACCGCTCTGCAGATACATTATCTGGTGGAGAAGCGCAACGCATTCGCCTTGCTTCGCAAATCGGCTCCGGATTAACCGGGGTAATGTATGTCCTAGATGAACCTTCGATCGGCCTTCATCAGCGCGATAATGACCGCCTGTTGGACACATTAAAACACTTGCGCGACCTGGGTAATTCCGTCATCGTAGTTGAACACGATCATGATGCCATACTCGCTGCAGATTATATTGTCGACATGGGCCCAGGAGCAGGTGAACATGGCGGTCAACTTATAGCAGAAGGTGTACCCCAAGACATTTTGGACAACCCTGCATCCCTGACTGGACTCTACTTAAGTGGCAAGCGAAGCATCGCCGTCCCTGCTAAGCGAAACAAACCCGATCCAGACCGCATGCTACAAATCATTGGAGCAACTGGCAACAATCTCAAGAATGTAGATTTAAATCTTCCGGTAGGGCTGTTAGTGTGTGTGACTGGCGTATCCGGATCGGGCAAATCCACCTTAATAAATGACACCTTGTATCACGCCATAGCGCGTCATTTATATGGTAGCAATGCTGAGCCAGCACCCCATGTAGCAATCCACGGACTTGAATTTTTTGATAAGGTTATCAACGTAGACCAAAGTCCCATTGGTCGAACCCCACGTTCAAACCCGGCAACCTACACCGGGTTGTTTACCCCGATACGCGAATTATTTGCAGGAGTACCCCAGGCACGGGAACGCGGATACGGCCCTGGTCGATTTTCATTCAACGTAAAAGGCGGACGATGCGAAGCGTGCCAAGGTGATGGCGTCATCAAAGTAGAAATGCATTTCCTGCCGGATATCTATGTACCATGCGACGTATGTCACGGTAAGCGATACAACAGAGAAACGTTAGAAATTCAGTATAAAGGAAGGAATATTCACGAAATACTGCAAATGACCGTCGAGAAAGCCCATGAATTTTTTAATGCGGTACCGATTGTCGCGCGTAAACTCTACACCCTGCTAGATGTCGGTTTGGGCTATATCACGCTAGGGCAATCTGCAACCACGCTTTCCGGCGGTGAAGCCCAGCGCGTAAAGCTTTCACTTGAACTGTCCAAACGTGACACAGGACGAACCCTTTATATTTTAGATGAACCAACAACTGGCCTGCATTTTCACGATATTGATTTGCTACTGAAAGTAGTTCACCGGTTAAGGGACCATGGCAATAGCGTAGTGGTAATCGAACATAACCTGGACGTTATCAAAACTGCAGACTGGGTGATTGATTTAGGGCCAGAAGGTGGCGATGGCGGTGGAAGAATTATTTCAGAAGGGACGCCGGAAGATATCGCAGCTAACCCAATAAGCCACACAGGAAAGTATTTAAAGGCTGTACTTCAGCAATAAACCCTGTCCCTGGATATTATTGACCATCGCAGATTTAGATGATGGTCAATTCTGTTCCGACTCTCAAATTGAGCAGACTCGCTGCACTCCCGCAATTCACTGCAATCTCAACCAGTTCCAGACTATTTACATACCAAAACACATGCCCCACTTCCACTGTGGAAAATGTATTCGCGTATCTAACAGCTACACCATTAATCAAAATTTCACGATCAAAGGCAAGATTAACAGCTCTAATACCAGTAAAACTGTTACCGTAGTGATCGATATAAATAATTGAAAAAGCATCATTCTCAGAGAAATTTACTGACAATTCAGTCATTGACTCCAATTTATCTGATGGAAACTCGCCTTTAGCAATCCAGGCCGCAATAGGAGCAAATAGATCCCGCCCATGAAAAGACTGCGAAAAGTGTTCCGGACGCCAGTTTATCCGCCAATATTTAACGTTACTATGGCGTGCAGCCACCACCGACATCAAACCATTATCAGGCCCTACAAACCACCATGAATCAACCAAAATAACAACAGCACCGCGTGAACTCCCCACACCGGGGTCAATTACTGAAAGGAAGACAGAACCAGGAGGAAAGTTTACAGATAGCGCTGACAATAAATGCGCAGAAGAAACCACATCAAAATTTGGGGCATCGTGAAATAAATCGTTCACAACAACTTCGGGTGCTAATTTGCTTAAAACCATTTTTATCTGGCCAACATAAATATCAGCAGACCCAAAATCAGAAAATAAAGCAATCATGATTGCCTGATCCTCTCAAATACAAATAAAAAAGGCCGGACAAGCCGACCTTTTTCATTAAGCAATGCAAAGCACTATTTATTCAGCAACAACTTCTGCTGGGGCTTCAACAGCTTCTGGACGATCTACCAACTCTACAAGCGCCATAGGCGCGTTGTCACCCTGACGGAAGCCGTACTTAAGAATACGTAAGTATCCACCGTTACGTTTCTGAAAGCGCGGCCCTAAATCGTTAAATAACTTAACAACCATATCACGATCGCGTAAACGATCAAAAGCAAGGCGACGATTTGCCAATGAAGGCTTCTTACCCAAAGTGATCAGAGGCTCAGCAACACGACGCAGTTCCTTGGCTTTTGGGAGAGTAGTCTTAATCACTTCATGACGCAGCAGTGAATTAGTCATATTGCGCAACATAGCAAGACGATGACTACTGGTGCGATTAAGTTTTCTATTTCCTAAACGGTGACGCATATTAAATTCCTTTTTACCTTACAGCTCTTAGGCTTTTTCGAGGCCAGCAGGCGGCCAGTTTTCCAGCTTCATGCCAAGCGTCAAACCCTTGGATGCGAGGATTTCTTTTATTTCATTTAGCGATTTTCTGCCAAGATTAGGTGTCTTCAACAACTCATTTTCACTACGCTGAATAAGATCGCCAATATAATAAATATTTTCAGCTTTCAAACAATTTGCAGAACGAACAGTTAATTCAAGATCATCTACAGGGCGCAACAAAATCGGATCAACTTGAGGCAACTTAGGTGCCTCAACAGCAGTTGGCGTGCCTTTCAGATCAGCAAAAACCGACAACTGATCAACCAGAATACGTGCTGCATAGCGTACAGCTTCTTCAGGATCAATAACGCCATTGGTTTCAATATCCATAACCAGCTTATCAAGATCCGTACGCTGTTCCACACGCGCACTTTCAACCGAGTAGCTGACACGACGCACTGGACTGAAAGAAGCATCAACCATAATAGATCCAACAGTACGATTTTCTTCACTGATACGACGTGAAGTAACTGGTTCGTATCCGCGACCCTGCTCAACTTTAATCTCAATATCGAGCTTCCCACCCTTCGTCAGATGAGCAATCACATGATCAGGATTAAAAATTTCAACATCATGACTGGCATCGATATCACCCGCTGTAACAATACCTTCAACATCTTTCTTGAGAGTAAGTACTACTTCTTCACGGTTATGTAACTTAAGTGCAATACCCTTAAGGTTTAATAAAATATCAACCACATCTTCTTGAACACCTTCAATTGAAGAGTATTCGTGCAAAACACCACTGATTTTAACTTCAGTCGGTGCGTAACCTGGCATAGAAGAAAGTAAAATTCTGCGCAACGCGTTACCAAGAGTATGGCCATAGCCACGTTCGAAAGGTTCCATTGTAACCTTTGCATGAACAGGTGACATGTTGTCCACATCGATAATACGTGGTTTAAGAAATTCTGAAGCACTGCTTTGCATAGTGTATCCTCTTGCGATGTATCAGCTATTACTTCGAATACAATTCAACAACGAGATTCTCATTGATTGTCGAAGGTAATTCAGCACGCTGCGGTTTTGCCTTATATGTACCTTTCAAAGCCTTGACATCGACTTCAATCCACTCAGGAAATCCACGTTGCTCAGCAGCTGCTAAAGCACCCTTAACTCGCAAATGCTGTTTTGCTTTATCCGCGACTTCAACAACATCACCCGGCTTAACCAGATATGAAGGAATGTTTACACGCTTACCATTCACCAAAATACCATTGTGACGAACAATTTGACGTGACTCAGAACGCGAAGCACCAAAACCCATACGGAAAGTAACTGTATCCAAACGGCTTTCAAGCAGTTGAAGCAAATTTTCACCTGTCACACCGCGCAGTCGGTCAGCTTCGTAGTAGTAACCACGGAATTGACGCTCTAAAACACCATAAATACGACGAATTTTTTGCTTAGCCCGCAACTGACCACCATAATCTGACAGTCTTTGTCCGCTCTTTTGGCCGTGCTGGCCTGGAGCATAACTTCTACGTTCAATTGAGCATTTATCGGTGAAACACTTTTCACCTTTTAAAAACAGCTTTTCGCCCTCACGGCGGCACTGCCGGCATTTTGGGTCAAGATTTCTAGCCACAGTCGGACTCCTGAATTAAATACGGCGTTTCTTCGGTGGGCGGCAGCCGTTATGCGGCACTGGCGTCACGTCAGAAATGCTTGTAATCTTAAAGCCAACGGCATTGAGTGCACGTACGGCTGATTCGCGACCAGGACCAGGTCCTTTAATTCGCACTTCTAGGTTTTTAACCCCACAATCTTGTGCAGCTTTACCTGCTGCCTCAGCAGCTACCTGGGCAGCAAAAGGTGTACTCTTACGAGAACCTTTAAAACCAGCACCACCAGAAGTAGCCCATGAAAGCGCATTACCCTGACGATCAGTAATAGTAACGATAGTGTTGTTAAATGAAGCATGAATGTGAGCAATACCTTCAGCCACATTCTTTTTAACTTTTTTGCGTACCCGTGCAGCGGTAGTCTTTGCCATAACCTATATCCTTTTACTTCGTGGACCTAATAGCCTTGCGCGGACCTTTACGAGTTCTCGCATTGGTTTTTGTACGCTGGCCACGGAGAGGCAAACCCCGGCGATGACGTACACCTCGGTAACAACCAAGATCCATCAAACGCTTGATATTCATGGTCACTTCACGGCGTAAATCACCTTCTACCGTAAACTTGCCCACTTCATCACGTAGCTTATCCATTTCCGTATCGCTAAGATCTTTGATTTTAGCTGAAAAATTAACTTTAGCGGCCTCGCAAATTTTACGTGCGCGGTCACTACCAATACCATATATAGCCGTCAATGCAATAACGGCATGTTGGTGATTCGCAATGTTTACCCCAGCAATGCGGGCCATACCATTACTCCAGAAAAGTAAAATCAGTAATAATACCACCCATAAGGGTGATTCGCAACCTTAATGTAACTTCAATCCTACACTACATCGAAATTCGGAAATATAGCGTAAAAATTACAAGTAATTAAAATTATCCTTGACGCTGTTTATGGCGAGGCTCTTCACATATAACGCGAACCACACCTTTACGTCTAATAATCTTGCACTTGCGGCAGATCTTTTTAACCGACGCCTGTACTCTCATTTAAAACTCCTTTAAGGGAAAAATCCCCTTCATTATTTGTAACCAGAAATACAATCCAGTTACACGTCAATGCAAGGTTTAACTTACAAATTATTTAGCTCTGAAAGTAATTCTTGCTCTGGATAAGTCATAAGGAGTCAACTCAACAGTGACTTTATCACCAGGCAGAATTCGAATGTAGTGCATTCGCATTTTTCCAGAAATATGCGCTAACACAACGTGACCATTTTCCAGTTTGACACGAAAGGTTGCGTTCGGAAGATTTTCCACTACCTCCCCTTGCATCTGTATCGTATCTTCTTTTGCCATTCAAACCTTCACCAATCAAAGCGTATTAAATACTACGCAAATCAAATATTAACGAGAAATGAAACCACCACCTTTAAAGTTCGCCTTTTTTAGCAAACTGTCATACTGCTTTGACATGGCATAAGCTTGAACTTGTGACATAAAGTCCATCGTCACTACAACAATAATTAAAAGCGATGTACCACCAAAATAGAATGGAACATTAAACTTAACAATTAAAAACTCAGGTAGCAAACAGACTAATGTAATATATATTGCACCGATTAAAGTCAGACGACTCATAATCTTGTCAATATAGCGCGACGTTTGTTCACCTGGTCGAATACCGGGTACAAAAGCTCCACTCTTCTTCAAATTTTCAGCCGTTTCTTTAGGGTTAAACACTAAAGCCGTATAAAAAAAGCAAAAGAAAACAATAGCAGATGCATACAAAAGGACATACAGCGGCTGCCCAGGTGATAATGTAGAGCCAAAATCTTTAAGCCAACTCATATTTTCATTACTTCCGAACCAGCCAGCAAGCGTAGCCGGAAATAAAATAATACTTGAAGCAAAAATGGGTGGGATTACACCAGCCATATTTAACTTCAACGGTAGATGAGAGCTTTGCCCACCATATACTTTACGTCCAACCTGTCTTTTGGCATAGTTAACCAATATTTTGCGTTGTCCACGTTCAACAAAAACCACAAATGCAGTAACAGCAATTGCGCCTACGAATAAGATTAAAACTAATGGGATCGAAAAAGCACCTGTCCTTGCCAATTCCAAAGTACCGCCAATTGCATGAGGCAAGCCTGCTACAATACCAGCAAAAATAATCAAGGAAATACCGTTACCAATACCCCTCTCAGTAATTTGTTCACCCAACCACATTAAAAACATGGTGCCGGTCACTAAAGTAACAAGCGTAGTTAAGCGAAACATCATCCCCGCCTCTAAAACCAGGCCAGGTTGCGATTCGAGTGCAATTGCGATACCAAAACCCTGAAAAATCGCTAGGAATACCGTACCGTAACGGGTATATTGAGTAATCTTTTTACGACCACTTTCACCTTCTTTCTTCAGTTGCTCCAACTGTGGCGAAACAACCGTCAGCAATTGCATAATAATCGATGCAGAAATATACGGCATGATACCTAATGCAAAAACAGTAAAGCGTGAAAGAGCTCCTCCAGAAAACATATTAAACATTCCCAATATGCCACCTTGTTGGGAACGAAACAGGGATTCAAGGGCAACCGGATCAATCCCAGGCACTGGAATATGAGCACCAATTCTATAAACGATCAATGCAAGCAGAACAAACCATAGACGTCTTTTCAGATCGCCCATCTTATCTGCCGAACCAAGCTTAGGATTATCAGTTGCCAAAATAGACCTTATTCAGAAACACTGCCACCGGCACTTTCAATTGCTTGACGCGCACCTTTGGTCGTTAAAACACCTTGCAATTTAAGTGCACGTGTCAGTTCACCAGACATAAAAACCTTTGCAGCAAGCGCTTTTCCAGAAATAATCCCAGCCTGCTTCAAAACTAGCAAGTCTACCGTATCTACTGGCAGGTTTTGTAATTCTGACAAACGAACTTCAGCGGTATCATCTCTTGTAAGGGATTTGAAACCACGCTTAGGCAAGCGACGTTGCAAAGGCATCTGTCCGCCTTCAAAGCCAACCTTATGAAATCCACCAGCGCGTGACTTCTGGCCCTTATGACCACGTCCAGAAGTTTTACCAAATCCACATCCAATACCACGACCTACACGCCTTCTTTCCTGCTTACTGCCTTCGGCAGGTTTAATTGTATTCAGTTCCATTTAACCCTCGCATTTCACCAGGTAGTAAACCTTATTAATCATGCCACGAACTGAAGGTGTATCAACCAATTCAACAGTATGATTAGTGCGACGCAACCCTAAGCCACGCACACAAGCTATATGAGATTTCTTGGTTCCAATAACACTTTTTACAAGCGTTACTTTAACCATTTTATTAGCATTCTTTTTGGTAGTAGCCATCAATTTACTCCATTATTTCTTCAATAGATTTGCCACGTTTAGCAGCAATTTCTGAGGGAGTATTCATGGAAACCAAACCATTAATGGTTGCACGAACAACATTGTAAGGATTAGTTGAACCAATGCATTTTGCCAGCACATTATGGACACCCATAACTTCAAATATTGCGCGCATTGGTCCGCCTGCAATAATACCAGTACCTTCAGATGCAGGTTGAATAAATACTTTAGCAGCGCCGTGCGTACCCACTACAGCATGATGCAATGTACCATTCTTCAAATTAACCTTTACAAGCTTTCGACGCGCTTCATCCATAGCTTTTTGGACTGCTACCGGCACTTCACGGGATTTACCCTTTCCCATACCGATACTTCCATCGCCATCTCCAACCACCGTCAAAGCAGCAAAGCCAAGAATACGTCCACCTTTAACAACTTTTGTTACGCGATTAACCTGAACCATTTTCTCGCGCAATCCATCAGTCGTTTCTTGCTTTTCGAATTTCGCCATTATAAACCCCGTCTAAAATTCCAAACCGCTTTCACGAGCAGCTTCAGCCAAAGCTTTAATTCTACCGTGATACTTAAAACCGGAACGGTCAAATGCAACCTTTACGATACCCAGGCTCTTTGCTTTTTCAGCAATGCTTTTACCAATACTGGTAGCAGCTTGTGTATTTCCACCATTAGGCATCTCTTTACGCACAACGACATCAAGCGTTGATGAACTTGCCAGAACTTTATTACCATTCTGATCGATGATCTGTGCATATATATGAGAATTTGTACGATGAACAGACAAACGTACCATATGCAACTCAGCGATTTTGGCACGAGTTTTACGTGCTCTGCGCAAACGAGTTTGCTTCTTATCCATAATCTTAGCCCCTAATTATTTCTTCTTGGTTTCTTTCAACTTAACCACTTCATCAGCGTAGCGCACACCTTTACCTTTATAAGGTTCAGGACGGCGATAAGCTCTAATATCTGCGGCAACTTGACCAACCACTTGCTTATCAACACCCTTAATCAAAACTTCAGTTTGTGTAGGGGTAGTTACCTGAATGCCAGCTGGCATTTTGTGAGCAACCGGGTGAGAAAAACCCAAAGTCAAATTAAGCGTATCTCCTGCAGCCTGAGCACGATATCCAACACCCACCAAAGTCAGTTTACGCTCATAACCAACACTTACACCCTGAACCATATTTGCAACTAGTGAACGCATGGTTCCAGACATAGCATTTGCCAAATTAGTTTCATTTACCGCCTTGCATTGCAATAAATCACCTTCGCGATCAATTGAAACATCAGGAGACATTTTACGAACCAATGTGCCGAGAGGGCCCTTAACCGAAATTTCAGAAGCACTTAAAGTGACTTCTACATTTGCCGGTACCGTAATAGGATTTTTAGCGACTCGTGACATACTTTACTCCATCACGCAACAATACAAAGAACTTCACCACCGATTCCGGTAGCACGCGCCTTACGATCTGTTATAACACCCTTCGATGTTGATACAATCGCAATACCAAGGCCATTCATCACCTTTGGTATTTCCTGGCTGCCCTTATAAACACGCAAACCTGGGCGGCTTACACGTTCAATTTTCTCAATAACTGGCAGCCCAGCATAATATTTCAAGCCAATTTCTAAAATAGGCTTACCATCTTCATCACGTACTGCAAAGCCATCAATATAACCCTCGTCTTTTAAAACTTGAGCTATTGATACTTTCACTTTTGATGAAGGCATAGCAACATTTACTTTTTCCGAACGCTGCGCGTTACGGATTCGCGTCAACATATCGGCAATAGGATCGCTCATACTCATAATTTCTCTCCCGTTACCAACTAGCTTTAACCATGCCTGGCACTTCGCCACGCATCGCAAATTCACGAAGTTTAATACGACCTAAACCAAACTTCCGATATACGCCTCTTGGACGCCCAGTAAGTGCACAACGATTTCTCAAACGAACTGGACTAGCATTTCGTGGCAATTGCTGAATTTTCAGACGAGCAGCAAAACGCTCTTCATCTGTCAATTTAGAATTGTTTACAATTGCAATAAGTTCAGCACGTTTAGCTGCGTATTTTTCAACCGTGTTACGTCTTTTCAGATCACGGTTAATCAAAGACATCTTTGCCATATCAGCCTCAGTTCTTGAAAGGAAATTTAAAGGCAGCTAGAAGGGCACGACCCTCCTCATCTGTCTTAGCGCTGGTAGTAATACTGATATTCATACCACGCAACATATCAATTTTATCGTATTCAACTTCAGGAAAAATAATCTGTTCTTTGACGCCCATATTATAATTACCGCGACCGTCAAAAGATTTACCTGAAATTCCCCTAAAATCGCGCACACGAGGAATTGCAATAGTAACCAGGCGATCTAGAAATTCATACATCTGGTGCCTGCGTAACGTAACCATGCATCCGATAGGATAATCATCACGAATTTTAAAACCAGCAATTGATTTCCTGGATTTTGTAACAACCGGTTTTTGACCTGCAATTTTTTGCATATCACCAACTGCAAATTCCATAACTTTCTTATCAGCAACCGCTTCACCAACACCCATATTGAGCGTGATTTTTTCAATGCGAGGAACTTCCATTACTGACTTATACCCAAACTGTTTAACCAGCTCAGGAACGATTGTTTCTTTGTAATAATCTTGAAAGCGTGACATATCTACTCCTTACACATCCAATATTTCGCCGTTAGATTTGAAAGCACGTACTTTACGTCCATCTTCCAACACCTTAATACTAACGCGATCGGCTTTTTGGGTGGCCGGATTAAATAAAGCCACATTTGAAATGTGTAGTGGCATCTCTTTTTCAACAATGCCACCAGTTGAACCTTTCATAGGATTTGGTTTTTGATGCTTCTTAACTTTATTAGCACCTTCAACCAGAATTCGGTCGAGATCCAGCATCTGCAGAACTGTTCCGCGCTTTCCCTTATCTTTTCCCGTGATAATGACCACATCATCACCCTTTCGAATTTTATTCACACTTCCTCCTTACAGCACTTCTGGTGCCAGCGATACGATCTTCATAAAACGCTCAGTACGTAATTCACGTGTAACTGGGCCAAAAATACGCGTACCAATTGGCTCAAGCTTTGCATTAAGAAGTACAGCTGCATTTGCATCGAATTTGATAAGAGAGCCATCAGGACGACGAACACCTTTAGCAGTGCGCACTACTACCGCACTGTAAATTTCACCTTTCTTAACACGACCGCGGGGGGCAGCATCTTTAATAGTGACTTTGATGATATCGCCGATACCGGCATAACGACGCTTGGATCCGCCTAATACTTTAATACACTGAACAGTACGTGCACCAGTATTATCAGCAACATCCAGCTTTGATTGCATTTGAATCATTTTATTTCTCCAACTTATTCCGTCTAATGCTGAAAACACGCAGCATACAAATCAGTCCGACGGACAGTTTTGGAACCACTGCGTGGTTTACTCGCAGAGGTGCACATTTAAAAGCGAGATTATAGCGTGTATTTGCCTGCTAAGCAAGCATTAAATCAGTTTACTTTTCTCAACCAGTTTGCTTACTTTCCAGGTTTTGGTCTTTGCCATTGGACGACATTCTTCGATCAAAACAAGATCACCCTCATGAAACTCATTAGACTCATCATGAGCATGATATTTCTTTGTACGACGAATAACTTTACCTAACAATGGATGCTTTACTTTGCGTTCCACCAATACAGTAACTGTTTTATCCATTTTATCACTTACAACTTTGCCAGTTAGCGTACGCTTAACTTTAACTTCGACGTTCATGCTATTATCGCCTTTTCAGTAAGAATGGTGCGTACTCGCGCTATGTCTTTGCGTACATTACGCAATTCACTGGATTTACTCAATTGCTGTGTAGCAAACTGCATACGCAAACCAAATTGAGCTTTAAGCAATTCAACCAATTCTTTATTTAAGTCTTCTACCGACTTACTTCTAAATTCAGCAGCTTTCATATTTTTAACTTCCTACCTGACGAACAACAAAGGTCGTTTGAATTGGCAGTTTTGCAGCACCCAAGCGAAAAGCTTCGCGAGCAAGTGCTTCATCAACACCGTCCATTTCGTACAACACTTTACCGGGTTGAATTTCTGCAACATAGTATTCAGGATTACCCTTACCATTACCCATACGAACTTCAGCTGGTTTCTGTGAAATTGGCTTATCAGGGAAAATACGAATCCAAATTCTGCCACCACGTTTAATGTGACGAGTCATTGCTCTACGAGCAGCCTCAATTTGGCGTGCTGTCAAACGTCCACGACCAACTGCTTTAAGACCAAACTCACCAAAACTTACTTTTGCACCGCGAGTAGCCACGCCAGTGTTACGGCCCTTATGCTCTTTACGGTATTTTCTTCTAGCTGGCTGTAGCATGTTTAGCTCCTGACTTCCGAGGTTTTCTTTCTGGTTCAACAGCCGGCGCTACTGGTAATTCACCTTTACCCAAAACAACACCCTTGAACACCCAAACTTTCACACCAATAATGCCATAGGTGGTTTTTGCTTCAGCAAAACCATAATCCAGATCTGCTCGTAAAGTCTGCAGTGGCACACGTCCTTCTCTATACCACTCTCTTCTAGCAATCTCAATTCCGTTCAGACGACCTGAACTTTGAATTTTTATTCCCTGTGCACCTAAACGCATTGCATTTTGCATAGCACGTTTCATTGCGCGACGAAACATGATCCGTTTTTCCAACTGCGTCGCTATACTTTCAGCAATCAACTGGGCATCAATTTCAGGTTTACGAATTTCTTCGATATTAAGATGAACTGGAACACCTAACATTTTTTGCAATTGTGTTTTCAGTGACTCAATATCTTCACCTTTTTTACCAATTACAACGCCCGGTCTTGCACTATAAATAGTAATCCGTGCATTTTTTGCAGGGCGTTCAATTACAATCTTCCCAACTGAGGCATGTGATAATTTAGCCTTAAGAAATGAACGAACTTTGATATCTTCATTCAACATGGTTGCAAAATTTTTACTGCTTGCATACCATTTGGAAGACCAATTTTTCAGAACGCTAAGGCGAAAACCTATTGGATGAATCTTTTGTCCCATTTTCTTTCCTTTAATCGCCGACAGTCACGGTAATGTGGCACGTGGGTTTAAGAATTCGATTACCACGACCTTTGGCTCGAGCAGTAAAGCGTTTGAGGGAAGACCCTTCATCCACTAAAATTGTTTGAACCTTAAGTTCATCAATATCCGCACCTTCATTATGCTCAGCATTTGCTATCGCAGATTCGAGCACTTTCTTGATTATGGCAGCACCTTTCTTAGGGCTAAAAGCCAGAATATTCAGCGCACGATCAACTGGCAAACCGCGAACCTGGTCCGCAACCAAACGACCTTTTTGAGCTGACAACCTTGTGCCGCGTAATATAGCAGAAACTCTCATCATCAGCCCCTATCTCTTCGCTTTTTTATCTGCAGCATGGCCTTTAAAGGTTCTCGTCAAGGAAAACTCACCTAACTTGTGACCAACCATGTTTTCCGAAACAAATACCGGTATATGCTGCTTCCCATTATGAACAGCGATAGTCAAGCCGACAAAATCAGGCAAAACCGTAGAACGACGTGACCATGTCTTCACAGGACGCTTATCATTTGTTGCACGAACTGTCTCAATCTTCTTGAGCAAGTGTGCATCAACAAATGGACCTTTTTTAATTGAACGAGCCATTATCTCTTACTCCTTATGTGCTACGACGGCGGACGATCATGCCGGTAGTACGTTTATTGCGACGAGTACGGTAACCCTTAGTCTTAGTGCCCCATGGACTAACAGGATCACGACCGGCGGCTGTTTTACCTTCACCACCACCATGCGGGTGATCAACAGGGTTCATAACAACACCCCTAACTGTTGGACGCACACCACGCCACCTTACAGCACCAGCCTTACCAATTGAACGCAGAAAATGCTCTTCATTGCCCACTTCACCAATGGTAGCTCGGCAATCTACGTGAACCTTACGAATCTCACCCGAACGTAATCGGAGTTGCGCATAACTGCTATCTCTAGCAAGCAATTGCACAGATGTACCAGCTGAACGAGAAATCTGCGCACCCTTACCTGGCTGCATTTCGACGCAATGTATCGTCGAACCAACCGGAATATTTCGCAAAGGTAGCGCATTACCAACCTTGATAGGCGCATCTGAACCAGAAACAAGCTGCATACCAGCAGAAACACCCCGCGGAGCAATAATATAGCGACGCTCACCATCCAAATAGCATAACAGAGCCAAGTTAGCAGTTCTGTTTGGATCGTATTCAATCCGTTCTACTTTTGCGACGACACCGTCTTTATTGCGCTTGAAGTCAACGAGCCGATAATGCTGTTTATGTCCACCACCTTGGTGACGAACAGTTATACGACCATTATGATTACGGCCGGCATGTTTTGACTGACTTTCAAGCAAGGGAGCATGCGGCTTACCTTTATGCAAACCGGGCGTTACAACTTTAACTTGAGCGCGTCGACCTGGTGAGGTCGGTTTTAATTTAACAATAGCCATATTTTTATCCCCTACTCGCCAGCTACAAAGCTGATTTCCTGGCCAGGCTTAAGACATACGTAAGCCTTTTTCCAGTCTTTACGCTTGCCTATAAACTTACCCGCGCGTTTGGATTTACCCTTAACATTCGCAACCTGAACATTGTCTACTTCAACCTTGAACAGCAGTTCAACAGCCGCCTTGATTTCAGGCTTAGTTGCATCTGGGACAACACGAAATATAACCTGTTCGTTCTTATCAGCAATATAAGTTGCTTTTTCAGAGATTTGCGGAGCAAGCAACACTTGCATCAAACGCTCTTGAGTCACCTGAACGGAATTCATAGCAAAATCTCCTCAATCAACTTCACTGCATTACGCGTCACAATAACGTTACTAAAGCGCACCAAACTTACAGGATCAGCATGCTTTGCTTCAACGATTAGAACGTTGTGTAGATTTCGTGAAGACAAGTAAAGATTTTCATCAAAAGTGTCCGTGATGATCATCACATCATCCATCCCCATGCCTTTGATTTTCTTCTCTAGCAATTTTGTCTTTGGCAAATCAACCTTAAAGTCTTCAACTACTGACAAACGTCCTTCACGGGCTAACTGAGACAGTATTGAAGCCACACCAGCACGGTACATTTTACGGTTTACTTTATGACTGAAATTCTCATCCGGGCTACTTGGGAAAGTTTTACCACCCCCTCTCCACAATGGGCTAGAAGCCATACCCGCCCTTGCACGACCCGTTCCCTTTTGACGCCAAGGCTTACGCGTGCTTTTTGCAACTTCAGACCGACCCTTCTGCGCTCGGTTTCCACTGCGCGCGTTTGCTTGATACGCGACTACTACTTGATGAATCAGCGCTTCGTTATATTCACGCGCAAACAACTCATCAGAAGTTGCTACTGTTGCGGTTGACTCACCTTTATCATTTATAAGCTTTAGATCCATTATGCACCTACCTTGATACCAGGGCGTACAATCACATCACCACCCTTAGAACCTGGGATAGCACCTTTAATCAGCAGCAATTGGCGCTCAGTATCAATACGCACAATTTCCAAATTTTGCACTGTACGCTGAACATTTCCGTAATGGCCCGCCATACGCTTGCCTGGAAAAACACGGCCAGGATCTTGCGCCTGTCCAATTGAACCTGCGGAATTATGCGATACGGAGTTACCGTGACTTGCACGGTTAGAACTAAAATGGTGACGTTTAATTGCACCAGTAAAACCCTTACCCTGGGTCGTCCCTGTTACATCAACTATTTGACCAACTTGAAAAACATCGACGCTTACAACACTTCCAGCCTGCAATTCGCCTACGTCTTTTGCATTCAGACGGAATTCTTTTAAACCACGACCAGCTTCTACACCTGCTTTCGCAAAATGACCAGCCTGAGGTTTTGCTACACGACTTACACGCCGGCTACCAAAAGCCAACTGTACAGCCGAATAACCATCATTTTCAGATGTTTTAATTTGTGTTACGCGATTATTTGACATGTCGAGCACTGTTACAGGAATGGAAGTACCATCATCTGTAAATACTCGAGTCATGCCAATCTTTCGACCGACAAGTCCTAACGACATAATTATTCCCTTTTAAAGGCGCCGATTACAATTGACCGACTTATTAAGTTCTATATTTCACAATAACTGTGAAAAGCCGTGCATTATACATAGCTTTATCAGTTATCGCAAATAACACTAAATTACAGTTTGATTTCTACATCCACACCGGCTGGCAGATCAAGCTTCATCAACGCATCAACAGTCTTATCTGTTGGATCAATAATGTCCAACATACGCAAATGCGTGCGAATCTCAAACTGATCACGTGAGGATTTATTTACGTGAGGTGAGCGCAAAATATCAAAACGTTCAATACGCGTTGGCATCGGGATAGGCCCTTTAACCACAGCTCCAGTACGCTTGGCAGTTTCAACTATTTCCAAAGCAGACTGATCAATCAAACGATAATCAAATGCCTTCAGACGGATACGAATTTTTTGACTTTGCATTATTTTTCCAAAGAGCGAAGCGGAGGATAAAATACCCTCCGCATATTAATAATATAATTTACTCGATTACTTTAGCAACAACACCGGCACCAACGGTACGACCACCTTCGCGAATCGCGAAACGCAGTCCTTCTTCCATCGCTACTGGCGCGATTAATGCGACGGTGACGGATACATTGTCACCCGGCATTACCATTTCTGTTCCTGCTGGCAATTCGACTGATCCGGTTACGTCTGTGGTACGGAAAAAGAACTGCGGACGATAACCATTGAAGAATGGGGTGTGACGACCACCTTCATCTTTACCCAACACGTAGATTTCTGCAGTGAATTTGGTGTGCGGGGTGATTGATCCTGGCTTTGCCAGAACCTGGCCACGCTCTACATCTTCACGCTTGGTTCCACGCAGCAATACACCTACGTTGTCGCCTGCCTGACCTTGATCCAGCAGTTTGCGGAACATTTCTACGCCGGTACAGGTGGTTTTGACAGTGGCTTTAATTCCAACAATCTCTACTTCTTCACCGACCTTGATGATGCCTCGCTCAATACGGCCGGTTACTACTGTTCCACGACCTGAGATGGAGAATACATCTTCTACAGGCATCAGGAATGCGCCGTCTACGGCACGTTCCGGTTCCGGGATGTAGCTGTCCAGTGCTTCTGCCAATCTGAAGATGGAGGGCTCACCGATTTCTGACTGGTCACCTTCCAGCGCTTTCAGTGCTGATCCTGTTACTACCGGGGTGTCATCACCCGGGAAGTCATACTTGGATAGCAACTCGCGAATTTCCATTTCTACCAGTTCCAGCAATTCCGGATCATCTACCATGTCTGCTTTGTTCATGTATACGATGATGTAAGGTACGCCAACCTGACGCGCCAACAGAATGTGCTCACGGGTCTGGGGCATTGGGCCGTCTGCTGCAGATACCACCAGAATCGCGCCGTCCATCTGCGCTGCACCGGTGATCATGTTTTTGATGTAGTCAGCATGCCCCGGGCAATCTACGTGTGCGTAGTGACGCTTTTCTGTTTCATATTCTACGTGGGAGGTGTTGATGGTAATTCCACGTGCTTTTTCTTCCGGTGCGGAGTCAATCTGGTCGTAACCTTTTGCATCGCCACCAAATTTCTTTGACAGAATCGTGCTGATCGCCGCTGTCAGGGTGGTCTTACCATGATCTACGTGACCAATTGTTCCCACGTTTACGTGCGGTTTTGTCCGCTCAAACTTGCCTTTTGCCATGATGATTTTTCCTCTTAATTTACCTGTTATTTCTTGTTCATAATTGCTTCAGCAACGTTCTTAGGCGCTTCAGCATAATGTTTAAATTCCATCGAGTAGGTTGCGCGACCCTGAGTTGCTGAACGCAATGAAGTTGAATAGCCAAACATTTCCGCAAGCGGCACTTCTGCCTTCACTACCTTACCTGAAGGGGTATCATCCATACCTTGAATCATGCCTCGACGGGAACTCAAATCACCCATCACATCACCCATATAATCTTCAGGAGTTTCAACTTCAACTGCCATCATAGGCTCGAGCAGCACAGGACTCGCTTTACGCATACCATCTTTAAATCCGATGGAAGCAGCCATTTTAAAAGCGTTTTCATTCGAGTCAACATCATGATAAGAACCATCGAATAATGTAACCTTCACATCGACAACTGGATACCCTGCTAGCACACCATTAGGTAACGTTTCACGCAACCCTTTTTCAACAGCAGGAATAAATTCGCGAGGAACTGTACCACCTTTGATCATATCGATGAATTCAAAGCCCTTACCCGCTTCGTTTGGCTCCATTTTGAGCCATACATGACCATACTGCCCCTTACCACCAGATTGCTTAACAAATTTACCTTCGACTTCAACAGGCTTTCTAATTGCTTCACGATATGCTACTTGTGGCGCACCAACGTTGGCTTCAACACCAAATTCACGACGCATACGATCAACCAGAATCTCAAGGTGCAACTCACCCATTCCGGAAATAATTGTCTGACCAGATTCCTCATCTGTACGTACACGGAATGAAGGGTCTTCCTGAGCCAACCTGTTCAAAGCAATTCCCATTTTTTCCTGGTCAGCTTTGGTTTTCGGCTCTACTGCCACGTGAATAACCGGTTCAGGGAAAATCATGCGTTCTAGCGTAATAATTTTGGCCGGATCACATAAAGTATCGCCTGTTGTTGCTTCTTTTAAACCTACTGCAGCAGCGATATCACCCGCATGTACCTCTTTAATTTCCTCGCGCTGGTTTGCGTGCATCTGCAATATACGACCAAGACGTTCTTTTTTGCCCTTGATAGGATTGTAAATCGTATCACCAGATTTCACGATACCGGAATAAACACGGAAGAAAATTAACTGACCCACAAATGGATCGGTCATAATTTTGAATGCTAACGCAGAGAATGGATCGGTGTCATTTGCATTACGCTCAGAAATTTCACCATTTTCCAACTCACCCTTAACTGCCGCAATATCAGTAGGTGCTGGCATGTATTCAATGACCGCATCCAACATTGCCTGAACACCCTTATTCTTAAAGGCTGATCCGCAAAGCATTGGAACAATTTCGCTGGCAATAGTACGTGTACGCAAACCAAGCTTAATCTCTTCAACCGACAAATCCCCTACTTCAAGGTATTTATTCATCAGATCTTCAGATGCTTCAGCCGCACTTTCAATCATTTTTTCACGCCATTCCTGCGCCAACTCTTGCAATTCAGCAGGAATATCTCTTAATTCAAACTTCATTCCCTGAGATGCTTCATCCCAGAAAATCGCCTTCATTTTGATCAGATCTACCACACCCTTGAACTGATCTTCAGCACCAATTGGAATCTGAATTGGCACTGGATTTGCTTTTAGACGAACACGCATCTGATCATAAACTTTAAAAAAGTTTGCCCCAGAACGATCCATCTTATTCACAAAAGCCAAACGTGGCACACGATATTTATTTGCCTGACGCCACACAGTTTCCGACTGAGGCTGAACACCACCTACAGCACAATAAACCATGCATGCACCATCCAATACACGCATAGAACGCTCTACCTCAATGGTAAAGTCTACGTGCCCTGGTGTATCAATAATATTAATATGATGTTCCGGGAAATTGCCATCCATCCCCTTCCAGAAACAGGTAGTAGCAGCAGAAGTAATGGTAATACCCCGTTCTTGCTCCTGCTCCATCCAGTCCATCGTGGCAGCACCATCATGCACTTCACCAATCTTGTGCGATACGCCTGTATAGAACAAGATTCGTTCTGTCGTTGTGGTTTTGCCCGCATCAATGTGCGCACTGATGCCAATATTACGATAACGTTCGATAGGTGTTTTGCGTGCCACGGTAAGCCTTAATAAGTCAAATAGCCGCTAAGACAGGTGAATTACACCCCATCTCGCGGCAAAATTAAACAAGAAACTATTTAGAAACGGTAGTGCGCAAATGCTTTATTTGCTTCTGCCATACGATGCACTTCATCGCGCTTCTTCATAGCGCCGCCACGACCTTCCGCGGCATCCAGCAGTTCGCCAGCCAATCGAAAGCCCATAGACTTTTCTCCTCGCTTACGAGCAGCATCTTTTAACCAACGCATTGCCAAAGCAGAACGACGAACAGAACGAACTTCAACAGGAACCTGATAATTCGCACCACCTACTCGACGACTTTTAACTTCAACCACAGGTCGCACATTAGACAGGGCTGTCGTAAACACTTCCAGCGGATCTTTACCGGTCTTGGTAGCAATCTGCGTAAATGCACCATAAATGATGCGTTCTGCAACGGATTTTTTACCTTGATTCATCAATACGTTTACAAATTTAGCAACATCATGGCTGCCAAATTTTGGATCCGGCAATACCTCGCGCTTGGGTACTTCTCTACGTCTTGGCATTTTCTACCTCAATTCAATTAAGCTGATTTCGGGCGTTTAGCACCGTACTTAGAACGACTTTGCTTACGGTCTTTAACACCAGCCGTATCCAAACTTCCACGCACCGTATGATAACGAACACCCGGCAAATCCTTTACACGACCACCCCGTATTAATACCACCGAGTGTTCCTGAAGGTTGTGGCCTTCACCACCAATATAACTACTTACTTCAAAACCATTGGTCAACCTAACACGCGCAACCTTACGTAACGCAGAGTTTGGTTTCTTTGGTGTAGTTGTATAGACACGCGTACATACTCCCCGTTTTTGAGGGCAACTTTCCAGCGCTGGCACTTTACTTTTTGCTGGTTTTGCTATGCGTGGCTTACGCACTAACTGATTAATTGTTGGCATTAGCATTCATTCCTGAAAATGATGGGGACGGCTCTAAAGCCGCCCCTTAATTAAATCTCTGCAAGCCGTACCACATAACAAAACTATGGAATCGGCTAAAAAGACTGTGGATTCTATTGGCTTTTATTCAGATTGTCAAGCAACTTGCTCATCACTCTGGGTTTCAGCCCCCCCTTCTTGCCTTAAATCACGGTCTGCAGCCATATCAACTCCCAAGCGCTGCTTGCGTCTGGCAGTATGATAAGCCAGTCCAGTACCCGCAGGAATCAGACGACCAACGATTACGTTCTCTTTCAGGCCACGCAAATCGTCTTTTTTACCCATAATTGCTGCTTCTGTCAGTACACGTGTTGTTTCCTGGAAAGATGCTGCGGAAATAAACGAATCTGTTGACAAGGATGCCTTGGTAATACCCAGCAGCATATAATCGAACGTCGCTGGTTGCTTATTCTCAACTGCCATCTTTTCATTTTCTTCCAACAGGTCAGCTCGCTCAACTTGCTCGCCTGGAATAAAACGTGTTTCGCCTGGATCAACAACCGCTACACGACGCAACATTTGACGCACAATCACTTCAATGTGTTTGTCGTTAATTTTAACGCCTTGCAACCGGTAAACATCCTGCACTTCATCCGTGATATAACGTGCAAGCGCTTCCACTCCCAGCAAGCGCAAAATATCGTGTGGATCTGCTGGCCCATCAACAATACTCTCACCTCTGTTCACAACCTGACCATCGTGTGCAGTAACGTGCTTTTCTTTTGGGATAAGGTACTCATTTGCCATGCCATCCAAATCAGTGATAACTAACCGCTGCTTACCCTTAGTATCTTTTCCAAATGAAACTGTTCCTGTTACTTCTGCCAGAAGACCTGCATCTTTGGGTGAACGTGCTTCAAACAACTCTGCTACACGCGGAAGACCACCGGTAATATCGCGAGTCTTAGAGGTTTCTTGCGGTATTCTGGCCAGTACATCACCCACACTCACCTGCAGACCATCTTTAACTGTAATAATAGATCCTACATGGAATGTAATGTTGACAGGCGTGTCTGTATCAGCCAGTTTAACTTCATTACCCTGCTCATCAAGCAATTTAACTTGCGGACGCAAACCTTTAGCTTGCGCTGCACTCCTGCGTTTTGGATCGATTACTACCAGTGTAGACAAACCTGTTACATCGTCAATTTGCTTGGCAACCGTAACACCTTCTTCAACGTTTTCAAATCGCACCTTACCCGCATATTCAGTGATAATAGGACGAGTATGTGGATCCCAAGTAGCGAATACCTTACCTGCCTTCACCACATCGCCATCTGTTACTATCAGCGTGGCACCGTAAGGCACTTTATGACGCTCACGTTCTTTACCTTTTTCATCCTGAATTATTAATTCACCGCTACGGGAAATAACAATTTTTTCGCCCTTAGGATTGGTAACATAACGTAAGCCTGTCAGGAACCTTACTGCACCATTAGACTTACTGTCTATCTGGCTAGCTACTGCGGCTCGAGATGCAGCACCACCAATATGGAAGGTACGCATAGTCAACTGAGTACCTGGCTCACCAATTGATTGCGCTGCAATAACGCCAACAGCTTCGCCCACATTGACAGGTTGCCCACGACCTAAATCTCGCCCATAACATTGAGCGCACAAACCAAAACGCGTATCACAACTTAATGGTGTGCGTACTTTTACTTCATCAATACTTAGCGCTTCAATATGATCAACTTTATCTTCATCCAGCAGTGTTCCTGCTTCGTATACCGTTTCCGCTGTATCTGGATTAATAACGTCTGCAGCAACCACCCGACCTAATATACGTTCGCGTAAAGGCTCAACAACCTCACCGCCTTCAACCAAGGCTTTTACATACATGCCTTCTTTGGTACCACAATCATGTACTGTCACTACCAAGTCTTGCGTTACATCAACCAAACGACGAGTCAGATAGCCTGAATTAGCCGTTTTCAATGCGGTATCAGCCAGTCCTTTACGTGCACCGTGTGTCGAAATAAAATACTGAAGCACATTCAAACCTTCACGGAAGTTTGCTGTAATCGGCGTTTCGATAATTGAGCCATCTGGCTTAGCCATCAATCCCCTCATACCTGCCAACTGCCTAATTTGTGCAGCAGAACCACGCGCTCCAGAATCCGCCATCATATAGATGGAATTAAAGGATTCCTGACTCACTGTCTTTCCATCACGATCAACGACGCTTTCAGAACCTAGCTGAGTCATCATTGCCTTTGCAACCATATCACCTGCACGGCCCCAGATATCGACAACTTTGTTGTAGCGCTCACCCTGAGTCACCAAACCGGATGTGTATTGCGCTTCAATTTCCTTCACTTCAGCCTCAGCAGCTGCAATCAAGGATGATTTTTGCGTTGGAACCAGCATGTCATTTACGGCAATGGATATACCTGCACGTGTTGCAAGCGTAAAGCCCATGTACATTAACTTATCTGCAAAGATAACTGTCTCACGCAATCCACAACGACGGAAACTGGCATTGATAAGCTTGGAAATTTCTTTTTTCTTCAGGGACTTATCAATAAAGGAAAAAGGCAATCCTGGTGGCAGGATTTCTGAAAGAAGCGCTCTTCCAACGGTTGTTTCATATCGATTGATTTTTTCAATATGTTCCCCATCCTTAGAAACTTCAATTTCCTTGATCCTCACCATAATCTTTGCATGCAATTCAACTTGCCGTGATTCATACGCACGTGAAACTTCATCTACATTGGCGAAGCGTGTCCCTTCGCCCTTTGCGTTAATTTTTTCGCGAGTTGTATAATACAATCCAAGCACGATATCTTGAGACGGCACAATGATTGGTTCACCGTTAGCAGGTGACATGACGTTATTGCTTGCCAACATCAATGTTCTGGCTTCCATTTGCGCTTCTAGCGACAGAGGCACATGAACAGCCATTTGGTCACCGTCAAAGTCGGCGTTAAACGCCGCACATACCAATGGGTGCAATTGAATAGCCTTACCTTCAATCAACATCGGTTCGAAAGCCTGAATACCTAAACGATGTAGTGTTGGCGCGCGATTCAGCAAAATTGGATGTTCACGAATCACATCTTCAAGAATATCCCAAACTTCGGGGATTTCGTCTTCTACCATGCGCTTTGCCGCTTTAATCGTTGTTGCAAGACCCATTACTTCCAATTTATGGAAAATGAACGGCTTGAACAATTCCAGCGCCATTTTCTTAGGCAGACCACATTGATGCAATTTCAACTGCGGACCAACAACAATAACGGAACGACCTGAGTAATCAACTCGCTTACCCAAAAGGTTCTGACGGAATCGTCCGCCCTTACCTTTAATCATATCGGCAAGAGATTTCAATGGACGCTTATTCGCGCCAGTCATAGCCTTACCGCGGCGTCCGTTGTCCAGAAGGGAGTCAACCGATTCTTGAAGCATCCGCTTTTCATTTCGAACAATAATTTCCGGTGCTTTTAATTCCAGCAATCGCTTCAACCGGTTATTTCTGTTTATTACACGGCGATACAAATCATTCAAGTCTGAAGTAGCAAACCTACCTCCATCCAATGGCACAAGTGGGCGTAACTCTGGCGGAAGTACAGGTAATACCTGCAATATCATCCACTCTGGTTTAATACCGGACTTCTGGAAACCTTCCAGAACTTTTAGACGTTTTGCTAGTTTTTTGATTTTTGTATCAGAACCAGTTGAATCCAGCTCGCGACGCAAACGTTCAATTTCAGCATTCAAGTCAAGAGAAGACAGTAGGTCACGAACCCCTTCTGCACCCATGAACGCTTTAAATTCATCACCATACTCTTCAACTTTTGCCAGATAATCATCTTCAGTTAATAACTGGCAGCGAGCTAAAGGGGTCATACCTGGATCTGTAACAACATACCCCTCGAAATACAATACGCGTTCAATATCGCGCAGTGTCATATCGAGAACCATCCCCAACCGGGAAGGCAGTGACTTTAAAAACCAGATATGTGCAACCGGGCTTGCGAGTTCAATATGAGCCATACGCTCACGACGAACTTTAGAAAGCGTAACTTCTACACCGCATTTTTCACAAATTACACCACGATGCTTTAAGCGTTTGTATTTACCACATAAGCATTCGTAATCTTTAGTAGGTCCAAATATTTTTGCACAAAACAGTCCATCGCGTTCAGGCTTAAATGTACGGTAATTGATTGTTTCAGGTTTTTTTACTTCGCCATACGACCAAGAACGAATTTTTTCTGGAGAAGCCAGACCGATTTTAATCGCATCAAATTCTTCTTCCTGTGTTACCTGTTTAAATAAATCGAGCAATGCTTTCATTTGCGACTCCTAATATTTGGCAGTCTTACTGGAATGACGGGTTTAGATCTTAATTAACGAAGCGTCGAGGTTACTCAGACGCTTCTAGCTCACAGTTTTCAATACCGCTCTAGATCAATATCAATTCCCAGCGAACGAATTTCTTTCACCAACACATTGAAAGATTCTGGCATACCAGCATCAATCTTGTGCTCACCCTTGACAATATTTTCATAAACTTTAGTACGGCCGCTTACGTCGTCTGACTTCACTGTCAGCATCTCCTGAAGCGTGTATGCAGCTCCATACGCTTCCAATGCCCACACTTCCATCTCACCGAAACGCTGACCACCAAACTGCGCCTTACCACCCAACGGCTGCTGGGTAACCAAACTATAAGGTCCAGTTGAACGCGCATGCATCTTATCGTCAACTAAATGGTGTAATTTCAGAACATGCATATAGCCTACAGTAACTGGTCGGTCAAACTTTTCACCGGTTCGACCATCAGTCAGATGTATCTGACCAGATCTAGGCAGATCTGCCAACTCAAGCATATCTTTAATTTCTTCTTCGTTAGCACCGTCAAATACTGGCGTTGCAAAAGGGACACCTTTTTTCAAATTGCCTGCCAAGTCCAATATTTCATTATCAGTCAAAGAAGCAATATCTTCTGGCTTACCAGTACTATTGTAAATTTTATCTATGAATGCACGGATATCGTCAACTTTAGCTTTTGCTTGCAACATATCGTCAATCTTTTTGCCCAGTCCTTTTGCAGCCCAGCCCAGATGCGTTTCAAGAATCTGACCAACGTTCATTCGCGAAGGGACGCCAAGTGGATTCAATACGATGTCCATTGGAATACCCCCATCTGTGTAGGGCATATCTTCTACTGGTACTATCCTGGAAACCACACCTTTATTACCATGGCGTCCAGCCATTTTATCGCCAGGCTGTAGACGACGTTTAACAGCAACATACACCTTGACCATTTTTTGAACACCAGGTGAAAGTTCATCACCACTTGTCAATTTTTTACGTTTTTCTTCAAAAGCCTGATCAAAATCAACACGCTTCTGAGCCAGACTATCTTTCAGGGATTCAAGCTGTCGTGCTGCCGTTTCATCAGCCAGTCTAATATCAAACCAATCATGACGATTCATATCTGCAAGATACGATTTAGTAACTTTCGTACCTTTAGCTAATTTCTTAGGACCGCCATTTGCTACTTTATCAAAAAGCAAACGTTCAATACGTCCGAACGCGTCATCTTCAACAATTCGCATCTGATCAGCCAGATCTTTTTTGAATTGCTTTAATTGATCATCAATAATCTGTGTAGCACGCTTGTCGCGCTCAATGCCTTCCCGTGTAAATACCTGCACATCAATAACTGTACCCGACATACCGGATGGAACGCGCAGGGATGTATCTTTTACATCCGAAGCCTTTTCACCAAAAATTGCACGTAGCAGTTTTTCTTCCGGGGTAAGTTGTGTTTCACCTTTAGGTGTCACTTTACCTACCAGAACATCGCCAGCTTCTACTTCGGCACCAATGTAGCAGATTCCTGATTCATCCAACCTGGACAACATGCGCTCAGACAGATTTGAAATATCACGGGTAATCTCTTCAGGGCCTAGCTTCGTATCCCTTGCCACCACTGACAATTCTTCAATATGAATGGACGTAAAACGATCATCAGCTACAACTCGCTCAGAGATTAGAATCGAATCTTCAAAGTTATATCCGTTCCATGGCATGAATGCCACCAGCAGGTTCTGCCCCAGGGCCAACTCACCCATATCGGTGGATGCACCATCTGCAATGACGTCTCCCTTTGCAAGTACGTCACCCACATGCACCAATGGTCTTTGATTAATATTGGTGTTCTGGTTAGAGCGGGTATACTTAATCAGCGTGTAGATATCCACACCCACTTCGCCTTCCAATGCCTCTTCATCGTGAACTCGCACAACAATACGACCAGCATCAACGTAATCCACCACACCGCCACGCAATGCCTGAACAGTAGTACCTGAATCAACGGCAGCTGTACGCTCTATCCCTGTACCCACCAATGATTTTTCAGCGCGCAGGCAAGGCACTGCCTGACGCTGCATGTTTGAACCCATCAAAGCGCGGTTTGCATCATCGTGTTCCAGGAAAGGAATCAATGAAGCAGCAACAGAAACGATCTGTGATGGCGCAACGTCCATATATTCAATTCGGTCTGGAGATGAAAGTGCAAATTCATTTTTATGTCTGCACGAAACAATATCCTGCTCGAATTTACCTTCTTTACTCAAGTCTGCATTAGCCTGAGCAATCACAAACTTACTTTCTTCAATGGCTGATAAATAATCAATCTGATCAGTCACCTTCCCATCAATCACTTTACGGTATGGTGTTTCAAGGAAACCATACTCATTGGTGCGAGAGAAAAGTGCCAACGAATTAATCAAACCAATATTTGGACCCTCTGGTGTTTCAATAGGGCAAACTCGACCATAATGTGTAGGATGTACGTCACGCACTTCAAATCCAGCACGCTCACGAGTCAAACCACCAGGACCCAGTGCTGAAACACGACGCTTATGTGTAATCTCGGATAAAGGATTAGTCTGGTCCATGAATTGTGAAAGCTGGCTGGAACCGAAAAACTCCTTAACAGCTGCAGACACTGGCTTCGCATTGATTAGATCATGCGGCATCAGGTTTTCTGACTCAGCCTGGCTCAAACGTTCTTTTACAGCACGTTCAACGCGCACAAGACCTGACCGGAATTGGTTTTCAGCGAGTTCACCTACGCTTCTTACCCGGCGATTCCCTAAATGATCAATATCGTCAATCTCACCGCGTCCGTTACGCAGTTCAACCAGTATTTTGATAACTGCAATAATATCTTCATTATCCAGCGTACCTGACCCTACTAGTTCTTCACGGCCTACGCGACGATTAAACTTCATACGGCCAACAGCAGACAAATCGTAACGATCCTCACTGAAGAACAATGATGTAAACAAGGCTTTAACTGAATCTTCGGTTGGTGGCTCACCTGGGCGCATCATTCGGTAAATAGCTACTTGCGCGGCCAATTGATCCAGAGTTTCATCTATACGCAGGGTCGAGGAAATGTACGTACCCTGATCCAAATCATTGGTATAGATAGTCTGAATCTTGGTAACACCCACTTCGCGAAGTTTTTCTAGCACTTCTTCAGTAATTTCGTCGTTAGCATTTGCGATGATTTCACCGCTTTCTTTATCGACAATATTATGAGAAAGCACGTGGCCGATCAAAAACTCTTCTGGTACTGCAAGCTTTTGAATGCCAGCTTTTTCCATTTCACGAGTGTGCTTAACGGTAATCCGTTTGTCCTTTGGTACGATTACTGTCCCATCTTTTGAAACAATATCGAAACGCGCAATCTCTCCGCGAAGACGATCAGGGACTAATTCAAATTGAATCCCCTTCTTTAAAATATGGAAGGTGTCATTGACAAAAAACAACGCCAATATTTCTTCAGAGGAATAATTTAAAGCCTTTAACAATGTGGTCACTGGCATTTTGCGACGACGATCGACTCGGAAATATAAAAAGTCTTTAGCGTCAAACTCGAAATCCAACCATGAACCACGGTAAGGAATAATCCGCGCTGAAAACAATAATTTCCCGGAAGAATGCGTTTTACCCCGATCATGTTCAAAAAACACACCCGGAGAACGATGTAATTGGGAAACAATCACCCGCTCAGTACCATTTATAATGAATGACCCGGTATGCGTCATGAGCGGCATTTCACCCATGTACACTTCCTGCTCCTTAACCTCTTTTACTGTAGGTTTGGAAGCCTCTTTGTCCATGATGGTTAAACGCACCTTTGCGCGCAAAGGTGCGGCATAAGTCAGACCACGTTGATGACACTCTTTCATGTCAAATGGTGGCTCACCCATAGTGTAACTAACATAGTCAAGCTTTGCATTTCCCGAATGACTTACGATAGGAAAGATAGACGTAAAGGCAGCTTGCAACCCTTCATTTTTGCGCATATTCTGAGGGACATCAGCTTGCAAAAATGAGGCAAATGAATCAAGCTGTGTGGACAGAAGAAAAGGAACGGGTAAAACGCTTGCGCGTTTAGCAAAACTTTTACGAATCCGTTTTTTCTCGGCAAAAGTATAGCTCATAATTTCTCCAAGGAGTTGGCTAGCGCAGCAAAAAACAAAAGACAACAAACTGCGTAATAAGGTTCAGAATTGTAATAAAAAATTCGGTGAATTATTGATTCCAACTCTTACGAACTGAATTCTGTCTTGTGTTTTCTGTAAACAGAAAACTCGAAGCAACTCAGAGAATTGCTTCGAGAATTAATTTGAGGGATGCGAACCGCACCACCCCAAGGGCACAACATTTTATTACTTAATCTCAGCAGTACCACCAGCTTCAACAATCTGTTTCTGGATTGCTTCAGCATCAGCTTTAGAAACGCCTTCTTTAACAGCTTTAGGTGCGCCATCAACCAAGTCTTTAGCTTCTTTCAAGCCCAAACCTGTAATGGTACGAACAACTTTAATTACGTTAACCTTGTTATCACCACAAGCGGTCAAAATAACGTTAAATTCGGTTTGCTCTTCAGCAGCAGCTGCACCACCAGCGGCAGCTGGTGCAGCAACAGCAACTGCAGCAGCTGCAGACACACCAAATTTCTCTTCCATTTCTTTAATCAGTTCGGACAAGTCCAGAACAGACATACTTGATATTGCATCCAAAATTTCAGCTTTTGAAACAGCCATTTTATTCTCCTGATTTAAATAGTCTTGGTGAACGGGGAGCATCCCACCTTCACCGAATTAATTAAGCAGCTTGCTTTTGATCGCGTACAGCAGCCAAACCACGAACGAATTTCGTAGGCACTTCATTGAGTGTCTGTACAAATTTCGCAATCGGTGCTTGCATCGTGCCCAACAACTTAGCCAGTAACTCATCACGGCTTGGCATAGCAGCAAGTGTCGCGACTTCTTTTGAAGTCATGACTTGATTTGCCATTGCGCCAGCCTTAATGACAAATTTGTCATTAGTTTTAGCGAAGTCGTGCAACACTTTAGCCACCGCAACCGGATCACTTGACATGCCATATACCAACGGCCCCACCATATGTGGCGCTAAATCGGCAAAAGGTGTGTCTGCAACTGCGCGACGGGCTAGCGTGTTTTTAAGAACTCGAAAATAAACACCAGCGGCACGTGCTTTTGCACGAAGCGCAGTAATTTGTCCGACTTCAAGACCGCGATACTCAGCGACGACAATAGCTTGAGCTGTTGACACCTGGATGCCAACTTCAGCTACAACCGCTTTCTTCTCATCTAGATTGAGACTCAAGGCCTTTCCTCCTTCCGTTAAAATTAAGCTGCTATTTTCAAATGCAAAAATAACAACCAACCCACGGCGACCTTTCTTCCAGGAGAACCAGATAATATGACTTAAATTTAGTCATCCTACCCAAATCCTGTTTCGGGTTCACCATCTGCGCGGGGAGCACACACGTTACTCATGCAAACAGAATTCACACAAATTAGGTGCATACAACATTAAATTTTTGGTTAATCATATTCTGATAATCATCAGTATTCGCTTAACTTCAAATCCCTGCGGTCTTTGATAATCTGTCAGAGCAAAATACCCTGACAGCCCAAAGTTCTTTTTACCTACAACAGAGCCGGACTTAATTCGAACTCTTAAACAATTACTTAGACTACTGTTGATTGGTCTACTCTAATACCTACGCCCATTGTGCTGGACAAAGATATCTTCTTAAGATATACACCTTTAGAAGCAGCTGGCTTTGCTTTATTTAAAGCATCAACCAAAGCAATAATATTTTCTTTGAGCGCTTCAGCACTAAACGATGCACGGCCGACTGTACATTGCACAATACCACCCTTATCTGTACGGTACTGAACCTGACCAGCTTTTGCATTTTTTACTGCAGTAGCAACATCTGGAGTCACGGTACCGACTTTAGGGTTTGGCATCAAACCACGCGGCCCAAGAATCTGCCCCAATTGTCCAACAATACGCATTGCATCAGGACTTGCTATTACCACATCAAAATCAAGATTACCGGCTTTAACTTGTTCGGCTAAATCTTCATATCCCACAATATCCGCACCAGCTGCTTTTGCAGCATTTGCTGATTCGCCTTGAGCAAACACTGCCACACGAACAGACTTACCCGTTCCCTGCGGAAGCACAACAGAACCACGCACAACTTGATCAGATTTACGTGCATCAACACCCAAATTTACTGACAAATCAACGGATTCATCAAATTTTGCTGTGGCGATTTCTTTGACCAGGCTTAATGCATCGACCAATGGATATGATTTATTGCTATCTACTTTTTCACGAATAGCTTTTATTCGTTTCGATAAATGTGCCATCTTATACACCCTCCACTTCAATACCCATACTACGTGCACTGCCAGCAATTGTTCTAACAGCGGCATCCATGTCAGCCGCAGTTAAATCCGGCATTTTGGTCTTTGCAATTTCTTCAGCCTGGGCACGAGTTAGTTTACCTACTTTGTCGGTGTGCGGACGCGGGCTACCTTTTTGAAGCCCAGCGGCTTTCTTAATCAGAATAGTCGCCGGAGGCGTCTTCATGATGAATGTGAAACTCTTATCTGCATAAGCAGTTATCACAACAGGGATTGGTAAGCCAGGCTCCAAACCTTGAGTTTGCGCATTAAACGCTTTACAGAATTCCATAATATTCAGACCACGTTGACCCAACGCTGGTCCAATAGGAGGACTTGGATTTGCCTTACCTGCAGGCACTTGTAGCTTTACATAGCCAACAATTTTCTTTGCCATTATTACTTCCTTTTAAAATGAGTTATAACGCGTTTGAGGTCTCTTTTGAATCTTTGACCCTACTTCGCTCCTCTTCCAGAATTCAGTTGCTCTGGATCAACCTTTTTCGACTTGACCAAAATCAAGTTCAACAGGCGTTGCGCGCCCAAATATCAACACTGACACACGCAACTTACTCTTGTCGTAGTTAACATCTTCGACATTTCCATGGAAATCGGTAAACGGCCCTTCAGTAACACGCACTGATTCCCCCACTTCAAACAGCGTTTTAGGCTTGGGCTTTTCAACCCCTTCCTGAATCTGATGAAGAATATTCTCAACTTCTTTATCACTAATCGGCGTTGGCTTCATTGCCGTACCACCAATGAAGCCCGTTACTTTAGGCGTACTTTTTACCAAATGCCAGGATTCGTCGGTCATATCCATCTGAACAAGCACATAACCAGGGAAAAACTTACGCTCGCTGATGCTTTTCTGGCCAGCCTTCATCTCGATGACCTCTTCAACGGGCACCAAAATTTCACCAAATTTATCTTGCATACCAGCACGCTCAATTTTCTCAAGCAATGCTCTTTGTACACTTTTTTCAAAGCCCGAATAGGCATGTACTACGTACCAACGTTTAGACATTAATCCCCCCGGCCCATCAACAACTTGACTGCCCATAAGAGGCCCGCATCCACGAACCAAAGAAAGATGGCCATAACGATAACCAGCAAAAACACAACACCCGTTGTTTGCAAAGTTTCCTTGCGCGTTGGCCAGACCACTTTCCTGGCTTCACCCCATGAGTCCTGGCTAAAAGCAAAAAACTGCTTCCCCGGTTCTGTATACCATGTAGTTGCTATTGCGAGCATGAGCCCGACTAACACAGCAACAACACGAATAACCATTGCTTGTTCGGCTAGCGCGTAATAACCAGCAATACCAGCTATTAGCAACAAAACCGCCAAACCCAATTTAATTTTATCTGCCATATTTATGATTTGGGTGATTAAATTTGCCTTAGAGCAATCTTATTAAATAGCCACAAGAAAACGACCTATTTAACCTTTTTCTCTTCAGCTCCTACATGTACATTTAAATGGCAGGCCAGGAGGGCCTCGAACCCCCAACCCTCGGTTTTGGAGACCGATACTCTGCCAATTGAGCTACTGGCCTTTAAACGTGAAAGTTCAGCAGTGCAACTCTGAATTCTATCAGAATTCAGAGTCATTCACAGCAGAACCATTTTCGAGTACCGCGTTTGCTTTACTCGATTACTTTAGCAACAACACCGGCACCAACGGTACGACCACCTTCGCGAATCGCGAAACGCAGTCCTTCTTCCATCGCTACTGGCGCGATTAATGCGACGGTGACGGATACATTGTCACCCGGCATTACCATTTCTGTTCCTGCTGGCAATTCGACTGATCCGGTTACGTCTGTGGTACGGAAAAAGAACTGCGGACGATAACCATTGAAGAATGGGGTGTGACGACCACCTTCATCTTTACCCAACACGTAGATTTCTGCAGTGAATTTGGTGTGCGGGGTGATTGATCCTGGCTTTGCCAGAACCTGGCCACGCTCTACATCTTCACGCTTGGTTCCACGCAGCAATACACCTACGTTGTCGCCTGCCTGACCTTGATCCAGCAGTTTGCGGAACATTTCTACGCCGGTACAGGTGGTTTTGACAGTGGCTTTAATTCCAACAATCTCTACTTCTTCACCGACCTTGATGATGCCTCGCTCAATACGGCCGGTTACTACTGTTCCACGACCTGAGATGGAGAATACATCTTCTACAGGCATCAGGAATGCGCCGTCTACGGCACGTTCCGGTTCCGGGATGTAGCTGTCCAGTGCTTCTGCCAATCTGAAGATGGAGGGCTCACCGATTTCTGACTGGTCACCTTCCAGCGCTTTCAGTGCTGATCCTGTTACTACCGGGGTGTCATCACCCGGGAAGTCATACTTGGATAGCAACTCGCGAATTTCCATTTCTACCAGTTCCAGCAATTCCGGATCATCTACCATGTCTGCTTTGTTCATGTATACGATGATGTAAGGTACGCCAACCTGACGCGCCAACAGAATGTGCTCACGGGTCTGGGGCATTGGGCCGTCTGCTGCAGATACCACCAGAATCGCGCCGTCCATCTGCGCTGCACCGGTGATCATGTTTTTGATGTAGTCAGCATGCCCCGGGCAATCTACGTGTGCGTAGTGACGCTTTTCTGTTTCATATTCTACGTGGGAGGTGTTGATGGTAATTCCACGTGCTTTTTCTTCCGGTGCGGAGTCAATCTGGTCGTAACCTTTTGCATCGCCACCAAATTTCTTTGACAGAATCGTGCTGATCGCCGCTGTCAGGGTGGTCTTACCATGATCTACGTGACCAATTGTTCCCACGTTTACGTGCGGTTTTGTCCGCTCAAACTTGCCTTTTGCCATGATGATTTTTCCTCGTTAGTAACCAAACAATATATAACTTGGCACCGTGGAGCAGGATTACCACGCGCTGCCTGCCCTTCTATATTTACCGGAATTTACGCCAACATTTCCTGCCGCCATAAATTCCAAATTCAATCTATGGAGCCCATGATCGGAATTGAACCGATGACCTCACCCTTACCAAGGGTGTGCTCTACCCCTGAGCTACATGGGCAATAAACCAACTCCAACACTTTACTGGAGCGGGTGAAGGGAATCGAACCCTCGTCGTAAGTTTGGAAAACTTCTGCTCTACCATTGAGCTACACCCGCTTTTTCGCACAGTTCAAAACCAATTAACTGCACCAAACTTTTCCCCTGCTCACATAAAAGCAGAGTTTTAATTCCGCCTAACTGCATCAAGGTGTATTTTGGTGGAGGGGGAAGGATTCGAACCTTCGAAGGCAGAGCCGTCAGATTTACAGTCTGATCCCTTTGACCGCTCGGGAACCCCTCCAGACTAAACCGCATATTATGCATTATTCACACAATATGTGTCAACGCATATAAGCAATGAATTCACTTATGGCTTTCACCTTAAGTACATCACCTACCTTCGATTAATCGAAGGTAGGGTTTATTGATGGTGCCGGCAAAAGGAATTGAACCCTCGACCTTCTGATTACAAATCAGCTGCTCTACCAACTGAGCTATGCCGGCGGAGTGCGCATTATAGATGGTTGTGCACAATTCATCAATATGAAAATGTACAAAATTTTTGACTATTACTTAATTAGCTTCAAATGTGATTTTTTTACAACGGGCTTTTGTGGCAATTTATCCTCAACTTTACTTGCAGGCTTTTGCTGCGCATCAACATCCGCAACAACTCCAACAATTTCTTTGACACCTTCTGGTTCTTTGGGGAAAAACATACCTTGACCATTTTCCCTGGAAAATATGCCAATAACTGCTTTTACTGGCACATACAACTCTCTTGACGCGCCACTAAAACGCGCAGAGAACTGTATTGCATCATTTCCCATTGTCAGGTTATTGGTTGCACTCAAGCTTAGATTAAGGACTATTTCTCCGTCCTTAACAAACTCCATGGGCACTCGCGTCTGCGAATCTACAGCAACCGCTAAATAGGGGGTCAAGCCGCTATCCGAGCACCATTCATATATTGCACGAATGATATAAGGTTTAGTAGATATGTCAGCCACGATCCCTCCCAAGCTTACTTACGCATCACTTTTTCAGACGGCGTCAACGCTTCAATAAATGCGGGGCGCACAAACAGGCGTTCTGCATATTTCAACAATGGTGCAGCCTGCTTTGGCAGCGTGATGGCATAGTGCTCCAGACGCCAAAGTAATGGGGCTATTGCTACATCCAGCATGGAGTAATCTTCGCCCAGCATGAATTTTTGCTTGACGAAAAGTGGCACCAACTGAGTCAGGTTATCGCGAATGACTGACCTGGATTTGTCTGCCGCTTTTTGACTACCATGCTCAATCACACTGACATGTGAAAACAATTCTTCCTCAAAACGGTAAAGGAAGAGGCGTGCTCGTGCTCGCATCACAGGGTCAGCAGGCATTAATTGTGGATGCGGAAAACGCTCATCGATATATTCATTAATGATGTTTGCTTCGTGCAGGATGAGATCACGCTCTACCAACACAGGAACTTTATTGTAGGGGTTCATCACCGCCAAATCTTCTGGCTTGTCATGAAGATCTACATCGATCACCTGAAAATCCATACCTTTTTCGTACAAGACAATGCGGCATCGTTGACTGAAAGGGCAAGAAGTGCCTGAATATAATGTCATCATAGTTTTTTTACTGCTTGAAGTGGTCATTTATACAAAAATTCTCATCTATGAACCGGGCTATTCTGACTTCGCGATTTCAGCAATGAACAGCCATGCGAGCGCCAGGATGAGAAGCGATGCTGTTTCAGACACAAAACAGCATCAGGAAGTTTCAACTTTTCTTACTGCAGGAGCTATTCACCCCTGCATATACAACCAACATCTTTACTACTAACAAATCAATGTATGTCTTTCCAGAACTCTTTCTTCAGATAGTAAGCTACCACAAAGAACACACTCAGGAACAACAATACATAGATACCGAGTTGCATACGAGTGGTTTTAGCTGGCTCACCCATATAGGCAAGGTAGTTAACCAGGTCTCCAACCATCGCATCATATTCCGGCTTAGACAACTTGCCTGGCTTGACCAACTCTAGCTTATGTACTTCATGTTTTTCGCCATGGGCATCGGTGTGCTCTTCTGTATGCAATACCTGCTCACCTTGCAGTTCATACAGAACGTGCGGCATACCCACTTTGTCAAATGCCGTATTATTCCATCCTGTTGGCCGAGTGTCATCGCGATAGAAGCCGCGCAAATAGGTATACAACCAATCCGGGCTGCGTGAACGAGCCACTACAGTTAAATCTGGCGGAGTTGCACCAAACCACTGCTTGGCATCTTTCTTATCCATTGAGATAGTCATGGTTTCACCCACTTTATCAGAAGCAAATAAGAGATTATCCTTAATTTGCCCTTCTGACAGACCGATATCCTGCAAGCGGTTATATCGCATGTAAGCAGCGCTATGACAACTCAAGCAGTAATTGACAAACACTTTAGCACCACGTTGCAACGAAGGATTATCATACGGATTTATCGGCGCCTTATCTAGTGGCACCCCACCCTCGGATGCGAACGCCAACACTGGCGCTAGCAGCAACAAATAGAGAATTTTCTTCATTATCCTGTCACCCTTTCTGGTTCCGGTTTAGTTTTATCAATCTTGGTGTACCACGGCATCAAAATAAAGAAGCCAAAGTAAACCACACTCAACACTCGCGCAATATTTGTATAAAGTGCAGTTGCAGGTTGGGTTCCAAGATATCCAAGACCTACAAAGCTGATTACAAACAATGTAAGCGCAAATTTGTAGATAGCTCCACGATAACGTATCGATTTGACTTTAGCTCTATCCAACCAGGGAATGAAGAAAAGTATCACAACACCTAACCCCATACCTACCACACCCAGAAACTTATCAGGCACCGCACGCAGAATGGCGTAGAACGGTGTAAAGTACCAAAGTGGCACAATGTGCTGGGGTGTTTTCAACGGATTAGCAGGAATAAAGTTATCTGGTTCAAGGAACCACCCACCCATTTCAGGCAACAGGAACACAATGGCAGAAAACACCATCAAGAAAACAATCACACCCACTATATCTTTCACTGTGTAATAAGGGTGAAAAGGAATACCATCAAGAGGAATGTGTGTGACAGGATCTTTGTTTTTCTTAATTTCCACGCCATCCGGATTATTGGAACCTACTTCGTGCAACGCAATAATATGCGCAACAACAAGACCCAACAACACAAGTGGCAATGCAATCACATGGAATGCAAAGAATCGGTTCAACGTCGCATCACCCACCACGAAGTCACCACGAATCCACAAGGATAAATCATCACCAATTACCGGGATCGCTCCGAATAGCGAAATAATTACCTGAGCGCCCCAGAAAGACATTTGACCCCATGGCAACAAATAGCCCATGAAAGCTTCAGCCATCAATGCCAGATAAATTAGCATTCCGAAAATCCAGACCAATTCACGCGGTTTGCGATAGGAACCATATATCAACCCACGGAACATATGCAAATAGACAACCACAAAGAACATGGATGCGCCGGTGGAATGCATGTAGCGGATCAGCCAACCCCAATCCACATCTCGCATGATGTATTCAACTGAGGCAAACGCCAAATTTGTATCTGGCTTGTAATTCATGGTAAGGAAAATACCGGTTACAATCTGAATAACCAGTATCAACAGCGCCAATGAACCAAAAAAATACCAAAAATTAAAATTCTTCGGCGCATAGTATTCAGACAGATGCGCCTTCCAATTCGCGGTCAGCGGGAAGCGATCATCAACCCAACCTAAAAGACGTTGCATTGCATTCATTTATCAAGCTCCCTTGGTGTCTTCGCCGATCAAAATTCGGGCGTCGCTTAGATATTTATGAGGAGGAATCACCAGATTAAGTGGCGCTGGCACATCCTGGAAAACACGTGCGGACAAATCAAAACGGGAACCATGACATGGACAGAACCAGCCACCCGGCCAATCAGCACCAAGATCTGCAGGTCCGATTTCCTTACGGAATGTTGGTGAACAACCCAAGTGAGTACAAATCCCTACAACCACAAGCATCTCAGGTTTAATCGAGCGATTTTCATTTTTGCAGTATTCTGGCTGTTGAGGCTCTTCTGACTTGGGATCCTTGAGACGACTGTCATTTTTCGGCAGCATTTCAAGCATCTCTTTTGTCCGATTTACTATCCAGACCGGCTTACCCCGCCATTCCACTGCAAGCAGCATACCTGGCTCAACCTTGCTGATATCTACTTCAACCGGTGCACCAGCCGCTTTTGCACGCTGACTAGGCAACATACTCTTCACGAACGGTACCGCCACCGCCACTGCACCTACACCTCCAACGGCAGCCGTCGCAGCGATCAAAAACCTCCGCTTACTGCGATCCACTTCTTTATTGCTCATATCCTGATCCCTGTAATGGAAACTGAAAAACTACAAAAACGAGTATTCTAACCAATTTCCACCTGAAATATAAAGCCTTATCTCAGAAATCAACACCACTTCTCATCCAATTGTTTGAATATCAAGGATTTATAATACCCCCTATTTATACTTGACAATATTACTCGACAATTTTATTCTGCTTCACACAGAAACAAAAATTATTAATTTAACAAGGAGGTTCACATGAGTTTCATTTCTGATTTCAAAGCTTTTGCCATTAAAGGAAACATGATTGACCTTGCTGTCGGTGTCATTATCGGCGGCGCATTTGGCAAGATTGTCAGTTCCTTAGTTCAAGATGTCATCATGCCCCCCATTGGATTATTACTCGGTGGCGTTAACTTCAATCAATTGTTTATTAACCTTGGCAGTCAATCTTTCGCTACTCTTGAAGCCGCCGAAAAAGCTGGTGTACCACTTATCAAGTATGGCGTATTTATCAACTCGGTAGTCGACTTTACTATTGTTGCTCTGGTTATTTTTATCGTTATCAGTCAAATCGATAAATTAAAAAAACAACCTTTACCTGCTGATCCAACTACCAAAGAATGTCCACACTGCCTTTCTACTATTCCACTTAAAGCCACTCGTTGTGGTCACTGCACTTCAGAGCTGAAGTAACCCTTTTATTCCTGCCTGATTAATTCCGGCAGGAAATGTCACACAAACATTCCACCAATTTCCCGCTTTCCCCTAATCATCCGTAAAACCTACTGCTTTCGCCATAGCATCGATGTATTCCTACGGGAAATGTCATACTTAGTTTTCTAAGAATCTAACTGATTAAGATATTGCGTTAGACAGGATTATTGATATCAATAAATTGGTGTTCCAGGTCAAATTGCTTTGCCAGATGCTTCCCTAGCGCCTGCACACCATAACGTTCAGTGGCATGGTGCCCAGCAGATATGAACGCCACACCCGTTTCACGCGCCAGGTGGACTGTATGCTCTGAAATTTCGCCCGTTATGAATGCATCAATACCTTGTGCAATCGCTTCAGCAAAATAATCCTGCGCGCCGCCACTGCACCAGGCCACACGTTGGATTTGCTTGGACACATCTCCAATAGACAATGGAATCCTTCCTAATTTTTCTGCGATTGACTCAGATATACTGCCCAAACTTCTTGGCTTCTTTAAACTACCGACTGCCGCTATATTTTGCTCACCAAACCATCCTTCCAGTTCAAACCCCAACTGCTTTCCCAACTGTGCATTATTCCCTAACTCAGGATGAGCATCTAACGGCAAATGATAAGCTATCAGACTGATGTCGTTGTTTATCAGCAAGCCCAAGCGCTTGCGCTTGATTCCCGTCACTTGATGAGATTCATTACGCCAGAAATAACCGTGGTGAACCAATATCGCGTCGGCATTTGCTGCAATTGCTGCCTGCAACAATTCTTGGCTAGCCGTTACGCCGCTGACGATTTTATTTACCACTGGCCGCCCTTCTACCTGCAGACCATTCGGGCAATAATCTCGGAAACCCTCTGCATTCAGCAATTGTCCGGTATAATGCACAAGTTCAAACAAATTCGTCATGGAACCCCCTTAGATGCGTAAACTTTGGCTCATATTTGCTCAAAGCGCAACTATTGCGCTCGCTTTTTTCATGGTCATATCCATACTGAAACCTGAATTATTATCCTGGCGCGGCAATTCAGTCACGATCAAGGAAGTTGCGCCAAGCAGCAAGACTGAAGTGATCAGTTCATACAGCGTTGCGGCCACGAAAGCCATGCCTTCAGTGGTGAATGTGTTTACCAGCAAGGAAGTTCAGGCTCAACGCAATCCATTGATGAACGACCCGATTTTTCGCCATTTTTTTGGTGATCGCATCGAAACCAGACCCCAGCGTGTTTCAAGTCTGGGTTCAGGTGTTATTGTCAGCTCGCAAGGCTATATCCTTACTAATCATCACGTAGTTGAATCTGCAGATGAAATCCAGGTAGCGCTTGCCGATGGCCAATCTATTCCAGCACAAATTGTAGGTACTGATCCGGATACAGATCTGGCAGTATTAAAGGTCAATCTTAAAAATCTTCCGGCGATTACCTTTGGCCATTCTGAAAATGCCAAAGTGGGCGATGTGGCATTGGCTATTGGCAATCCATTCGGTGTCGGCCAGACTGTCACCATGGGTATCATCAGCGCATTGGGGCGCAGTCATTTGGGCATCAATACTTTTGAAAATTTTATTCAGACAGATGCTGCAATCAACCCAGGAAACTCTGGAGGCGCACTTGTTGATTCTTCTGGCAATCTGATCGGGGTCAATAGTGCCATTTATTCTCGGAGCGGTGGTTCTCTTGGGATTGGGTTCGCCATTCCTGCCAGCGTTGCCAAGCAAATCATGGAGCAAATCATTGACCACGGCAGTGTTATTCGTGGCTGGATTGGCGTTGAAGTGCAAGACCTGACACCAGAACTGGCGGAATCCTTTAAACTCTCCTCGCCGAAGGGAACACTCATTGCTGGCGTTCTGAGAAATGGCCCTGCAGACAAAGGTGGCATCAAACCAGGTGACATACTACTTGAGATCAATGGCAAACCCGCCAACGATTCAGCGGATATGTTGAATAAAATTTCTTCTTTAACGCCCAATAGCCAAGCTTCAATTAAGGTATTGCGCAATCAGGCAGAGTTAACTTTACATATATCTGTAGGGAAACGACCCAAATTGCAACAACCGATGGAAGACCAGGGTCAACTCAATTAACGTATAATCAGGGTCAATGAGTGTTCAGTGCGGTAATGTGGGTTGCATAGGAAAACACATCCTGATCCATCTCTTCAAAACCTGACTGCAAAGCTTCCAGCGCTTCTTTATGAAGCTGTTTATCGTTCATTTGCAAACTCACTTTTATTAGCTCACTGCTCGGGGATGGTACGCTGCTATCCCCAATGACTTTTTCTGTAAGCTGCTTAGCCAATAGACTGTTAGTCTGTTGCCGCCATCCTTTTTCTGTGTAGAACATTTTCCACGCCTGGTTAGCGACATTTTTGGCTACGGCAAAATCGTTCTGTTCACCGGTGAGCTTTGCATATCTCAACAGTCCCGCTGCAACAAAAACATAGTCTTCCAGCTCACCTTCGCCCGTAAAACGCCCCTTACTCTTTGCCTTATAAAGTTTCTGAGAGTGCCACATTTCCTCTGTCAAAAATTGTGCGACTTCCCTTGCAGCAGGCTTATAAATTGGCGCCACTTTTGCTGCTTCTGAAAAAGCCATTAATGCCAGTCCATTAAGTGCAGCCAGTCTCTTATCATCTTTGAGAATGATGCGCCCCCTTCTACTTTTTTTTAATTTTGTATATATACGTTTAAGCGTTTCTGATTCTTCTTTGCTTGGCTCTGTAATAGTGATTGGCAAATAACCCCATTCAAATACGCTAGGAGTTGCCATTCCCCAAGTTTTACTTAGCAGCTCATATTCGCCGGTAGACAGCAGGTTTTTTAATGTTTCTTTATCCCACAAATACACACCACCCTCACGTCCTTGAGCATCTATAGCAGAGGTGCTGGTCATAAAACCAGCGGATTCCACGTTATGCAATTCATCCAGAATGAAGTCCAAAGCTTCGAATGCAGTAGTCCGATATTTCGGCATTTTCAACACGTCTGCTGCTCGAAGGTAAAGTAGCGCTAGCTGAGCATTGTCGTAAAGCATTTTTTCAAAATGGGGAACGCGCCAGTCTGGATCAGTGGTGTAACGAAAAAATCCACCGCCTATATGATCCCGCAATCCCTGGCTTGCCATTTTATCAAGTGTCAAATTAAGGAGCATCCTTAATTTGGGTTGAGGGGCTTGATCATAGGCCTCCAGTAATGCGGCAAGCTGTGGTGTCATGGGAAATTTATTCACACTGCCAAACCCACCGTTGAATGTATCGCCCCTAGCCAAAGCTTCTTCAATCAACTTTTCGCGATATCGAACTGCTATTGCTTTGGAAAATTTCGTTGCTCTGAGTTTGTTCAATTCTCCTCCTGAATCAGCCACCTGCTTTGCGATCAACTTCAATTGGCTTGATTCTTCTTTCCAACGGCTTTGAAGGCGTGCAATTACTTGATAAAAATCCTGGGGGGGAGCATAGAGCAGGGCATAGAGCGGGTAGCCTTCCGGGGTAATGAAAACGTTTAGCGGCCATCCTGAACGTCCATTTGTACGTGCAGAAAAGTCCTGCATTTCCGCATCCAGCGATGACATTAATTCACGATCCACTTTTACCGGGATGAAATTTTCATTCAGCAAGGCGGCAATCTGGGGATTGCGATAGCTTTCTTTTTGCATGACGTGGCACCAGTGGCATGAGAAATAGCCAATTGACACGAACAGCAATTTATTTTGTTTACGGGCTAATTCGATTGTCTTGGCATTCCACTCTTGCCATTCGACAGGGTCCTGGCTATGAAGTGCGAGGTAAGGGGAGAGGTTATCTTTGAGTTGATTGGACATGCCCCAAGTCAGCGGGGAGGCGATCAAACCAAACAAAAGCAGGAACATTATTCGCATTCGAATCTCCTGAGACAGGATTCATGCTTAAATTACGGCGCTTTGTTTTGCTCCGAATCTATCGCATCCAATTCCTGATCCATCTCATCTTCGCTCATCGGCTCATAATCCGGTTCTTTTGTCTTGGGTTTGGATATGAAGATGGAAAGCATGATTCCCGTTTCATATAATATCCATAGTGGTATTGCCAGCATGAATTGGGACACTACGTCTGGTGGCGTAAAAATCGCACCAATTACAAACGCACCAACAATGACATAAGGGCGAACTTCACGCAGCTTAGCCACTGTGACCAAATTCATTTTGACCAATACGATAACAGCAATTGGCACCTCAAATGTTACGCCAAAGGCCATAAATAAAGTCAGCACAAAATCCAGATACTTGTTGATATCTGTCATGACTGCCACGCCAGCCGGAGCTGTCTTCGCTATGAATCCGAAAACCACAGGAAAAACGAGGAAATAGGCAAATGCCATTCCACAGATAAACAACAGGGTACTGGCAAATACCATCGGCAATGCCAGCCGTTTTTCATGGCTATACATACCAGGAGCGATAAACGCCCATATCTGGTACAACACATAAGGCAAAGCAACAAGAAAGGCAGCCATCATGGCTACTTTCATCGGTACAAAAAATGGTGTTGTGACATCTGTTGCGATCATCTGACCACCCTTAGGCAAGGCCGCCAAAAGCGGCTGCGCCAGCAAAGTATAAAGATCAGAAGCAAATGGAAACAGACAGACAAACACAAGGATGACGGCAATCAGAGCACGTATTAAACGGCTCCTGAGCTCCATCAGATGCGCAATAAAGCTGTCTTGCGGGGTAGTTTGATCCGGTTCCAAAGTATTCAGGCTTGTTTTTGTGGGTTAGTTGAGGGCTCTTTTTTCGATTCAAAGCCCAGTTCAAGTTGCGCGGCTGGCACATCTTCAGAAACAGGTTCTTCAAGAGGTGTTTTAAGACTCTTCTCGTGTATGCTTTGCTCTTCTTCTGCTTCTGGTGTTGCTTTGATCAGTTGTTCGGTCTTCACAACTTCATCTGTAAATGTGTGTTCCGCAGTAAGTGCCGCTTCTTTGAACTGCTCCTGATACTTACGCAGTTCATCCAACTTCATTTCACGATTGATATCCGCTTTCACGTCCGTTACATAGCGTTGCATGCGGCCAAAAAGGTGACCAAGTGTGCGCGCAACTTTTGGCAAGCGTTCGGGCCCGATAACCACCAAGGCCACAACAGCAATTACCATCAATTCTGAAAAGCCGATATCAAACATTTAATGAAGAGTTTTAGGTTTTAAATGAAAAAAACTGATGAAAATAGCACAGGATGATTGAACCATATCCTGTTGCACATCAACTTTTCGCTTTATCCTTCACTTCACCATCAATCGTTTGACCGGCTTCGGATGTTCCGATTTTTGAGGACTTTTCTTCCTCACGCATGGCGTCCTTAAAGCTCTTTACAGCCCCGCCTACATCACCGCCCATATTTCGCAGTTTCTTCGTACCAAATATGACCAGCACAATAACCAAAACAATCAGCCAATGCCAAATACTGAATGATCCCATTTACCTACTCCTTATTCACTAAATTCAAACTTATACAATCAGGTTACATATGCGGCAGTTTTTCGCCGCCAAATACATGCACGTGCAGATGAAAAACCTCCTGCCCGCCTCCACGACCTGTATTAATCATGGTTCGAAATCCATTTTCCAAGCCTTGTTCTTTTGCCAGTTTAGGAGCCAACAAGAGCATTTTACCCAAAATAGCCTGATCAACACTTTCGCAATGAGCTAGTGATTCTACATGTTTTTTCGGGATTAACATGAAATGCACCTGTGCAAGAGGATGGATATCATGAAATGCCAATACATCCTCATCCTCGTACACTTTTTTGCACGGGATCTCACCTGCCAGAATTTTACAGAAAATACAATCGCTCATTGCTTATCCTTTAAAACTGGTTAGCTTCTTGCTGCTTTTTCTTCCAAACCAGACAATCCCTCACGTCTTGCCAGCTCGGCTAATACTTCATCCGGGTGTATCCCCTGGTTAGCCAACATCACCAGGCAATGAAACCACAAATCTGCCGTTTCATAAATAATATGTTGTCTGTCGCCATCTTTTGCGGCTAACACTGTTTCAGTAGCTTCTTCGCCAATTTTTTTCAGGATGCTGTCTAATCCCTTACTATACAGCTTGGCGACATAAGAGCTTTGTGGATCAGCAGATTTTCGTTGTTCCAGCATTTCAGCAAGACGGCTTAGTGTTTCACTCATTTTTTGTATATCTCTGCCGGATCTTTAATTACCGGGGCATCTATAATCCAGGTATCGCTTTCCAGTTTCTGGAAAAAGCAATCATGTCTTCCTGTATGACAGGCTATCCCCCCGATTTGTTCAACTTCCAGCAATATTACGTCTTCGTCGCAGTCCAGGCGAATTTCTTTTACTTTTTGCACATGACCAGACTCTTCACCCTTGTGCCAGAGTTTTTTTCGTGAGCGTGACCAGTAAACTGCTTCACCACATTCAGCGGTACGCTTTAACGCTTCCCGGTTCATCCACGCAAACATCAAGACTTTTCCGGTTCCTGTTTCCTGTGCAATCACCGGTACCAGACCATCATGGGTCCAATTCACTTTACTCAGCCAGCTTTCACTCACAACCTTACCTCAATACCAAACCGGCGCATATGTTCTTTTGCCTGATGGACAGTATATTCCCCAAAGTGAAAAATACTGGCTGCCAGCACAGCATCCGCATGACCCTTAATAACACCTTGCACCAAATGATCCAGATTTCCCACACCGCCACTGGCAATCACAGGTATACCCACCGCATCGGAAATGGCACGCACCAGGGGAAGATCAAACCCATTCTTGGTGCCATCACGATCCATACTGGTTAACAATATCTCACCGGCTCCCAGCGCTTCCAGTTTCAACGCCCATTCCACCGCTTCCATTCCCGTTGCATTGCGACCGCCGTGAGTGAACACTTCCCATCGTGGTTCAGGGTCAGTTGAAACCTGCTTGGCATCAATCGCTACAACAATACATTGGGTTCCAAATTTTGCTGCTGCATCTGCCACCAATTGCGGATTTTGAACAGCCGCTGTGTTAATACTTACTTTATCTGCACCTGCGCTCAACAAACGACGTACGTCATCGACCTTTCTCACACCACCACCAACCGTGAGTGGAATAAACACTTCCGATGCGACTTCTTCAATAATATGCAGGATAATATCCCGCTCATCACTGCTGGCTGTAATGTCCAGAAATGTCAGTTCATCTGCGCCTTGTTCATCATATCGACGGGCAATTTCAACTGGGTCCCCTGCATCTCGCAAGCCAACGAAATTGACCCCTTTAACCACACGACCACTTGTCACGTCCAGACAAGGGATAAGTCTTTTTGCTAAACCCATAATTTCTCACCACAGGATAAAACCGGCGAAACTGCTTTAACAGCCATTTTTACCGCCACATCCTGTTCCTTTGTGGTTATTTTGCTTCGCTCAATTCATCTGCCAATTTCTGCGCTTCAGCAAAATTTAGCGTACCTTCGTAGATAGCACGACCAGTAATCGCACCCATGATTCCTTCTGACTCTACTGCACAAAGTTTATGCACGTCATCCAGATTAGTGATGCCACCACTGGCGACTACCGGAATGGTCAGCGCCTGAGCAAGTTTGACTGTCGCCTCAATATTGACGCCACTTAACATGCCATCACGGCCAATATCTGTATAAATGATCGCCTCGACACCATACCCCTCAAAGCGCTTTGCCAGATCAACCACATCATGCCCGGTCACCTTGGACCATCCGTCTACCGCTACTTTTCCATCTTTCGCATCCAGCCCGACAATAATATGGCCAGGAAAGGCATTGCAGGCATCATGCAAAAATCCGGGATTTTTCACCGCAGCAGTACCAATAATGACATAGGTAATACCATTATCCAGGTAACGCGCAATGGTATCCAGATCGCGGATCCCTCCCCCTAACTGAACCGGAATATCAATGCCGACCACATCTACTATGCTGCGAATTGCAGCTTCGTTGATCGGTTTTCCCGCGAAAGCGCCATTCAGGTCTACCAGATGCAACCGCTTTGCGCCCTGATCCAGCCAGTGCTGAGCCATAGCACCCGGGTCTTCCGAAAAAACCGTTGCCTCCTCCATTAATCCTTGTTTGAGGCGTACACAGTGTCCGTCTTTAAGATCTATTGCGGGAATAATCAACATGATACGAGTCTTATGAAGTAAATTATCTAATGAAAATTAAAATGAACAGGTGCCATCTTCTGGTTGGCAACTACCTTGGGTGACTTTTCCGTCCCATATTACAAAATTACCTAGCAAGGTCAATCCAGCAGCCTGGCTTTTTTCGGGATGGAACTGTACGGCAAACACATTATCACGCGCAACAGCGCTGGTGAATGGGAAGGGATAAACAGTGAATGCTGCAACCAGGTCCGGCGTCCCTGCTTCAACATAATAACTATGCACAAAGTAGAAGCGAGAACCTTCAGGTATGCCTGTCCATAAGGGGTGCTGCTGCACCTGATGCACCTCGTTCCAGCCAATATGAGGTACTTTAAGCTTCTCACCCTTTTCATCCACCATCAGCTCATTGGGGAAACGCAACACCTTTCCAGGCATAATACCCAGACCTGCTACATTGCCTTCTTCACTGAATTCAAACAGTGCTTGCATGCCCAGGCAAATACCCAGAAACGGTTTGGTTTTGGATGCCTCGATGACAGCTTCACGTAATCCCCGTGCTTCCAGTTCGTGAATACAATCCGGCATTGCCCCTACTCCGGGAAAAACAATTCTCCCAGCTTTTGCAATCACATCCGGATCAGAGGTGACGCTGACAGAGACACTGGGCGCTACGTGTTCCAATGCCTTTGAAACAGAGCGCAGGTTGCCCATTCCATAATCAACTACAGCAATATCTATCACAACGCACCCTTGGTTGAAGGCATCTGCCCGGCCATACGATCATCCATTTCAACAGCCATGCGCAATGCGCGTCCAAACGCTTTAAATATGGTTTCTGCCTGATGATGGGCATTTTTACCGCGCAAATTATCAATATGCAGCGTGACCAGCGCATGATTAACAAAGCCCTGGAAAAATTCGCTGATCAGATCCACATCAAAATCTCCGATTCTGCCACGGGTAAATTCGACACCCATAGTCAGCCCAGGGCGACCGGACAGATCCATCACTACGCGGGACAATGCTTCATCCAGAGGAACATAAGCGTGACCATAACGACGAATCCCTTTTTTGTCGCCAATGGCCTTGGCAACGGCCTGGCCGAGCGTAATACCGATATCTTCCACGGTGTGATGTGCATCGATATGCAAATCACCTTTGGCGGCTACTTCAATATCAACCAGTCCATGGCGGGCAATCTGATCAAGCATATGATCCAGAAAAGGAACACCGCTATTGAGAACCGCTTTACCGGTACCATCCAGATTAATCTTAACGCTGATCTGCGTTTCAAGAGTGTTTCGGGTAACTTGCGCTTCGCGCATGACATGCCTCAAATATAAAGTAATTAAGTTGTATGGATATCTGGCTGAGTTTCAATCACTCATCTTTAAAGCGCAACATAGGCTTACTTTAAACATCTTTCCAAAATATAAATCTTACAGGCTATTCATTAATACCTGAATGAATTGTTCATTTTCCTGTTCAGTGCCTACAGTCACACGCAAACAGTTATTCAACAACGGATGACCATTGTTCAGATTCTTGATCAACACACCACGCTGCCTGATTCCTTCAAATACGCTATCTGCTTGAGGCACGCGAATCAGAATAAAATTTGCATCACTTGGGAACACTTCAATACCCGGGATAGTTTCCAGTTGGGTTTTGAGCACTGCCCGCTGTACCATAATCGATTTAGCCTGTTGCGTCAGAACATCAATATGTTCCAACACAGTTTGCGCAACCACCTGCGTTAACACGTTGATATTATAGGGTAAGCGCAATTTTTCCAATTGCACTATCCAATCCGCGCTACCTGCCATAAATCCCAGTCGCAACCCGGCAAGTCCCAGCTTGGATAACGTACGCATCACCAGCAAATTCGGGTATTGTGCCAAACGGGGCAAAAAGCTTGTACCAGCGAATGCGTGATAAGCCTCATCGACGATGACAAGCCCCGGTGCAGCTTCTATGATACGCGATATGTCCTCAGCGTCAAACAGATTGCCGGTAGGGTTATTGGGGTAGGCGATAAAGATCACTGCTGGCTGATTTTGCTCAATTTCTGCCAGTATCCGCTGCATATCCAGCGAAAAATCAGCATTGAGCGGCACCCCCACGTAACGCATACCCGTGAATGTCGCTATCATCTTGTACATCACAAATGAGGGTTCAATACTAAGCAAGACAGCATCAGGCTTGGCGACTGCCATAGCAATGATTTGAATCAACTCATCTGAGCCGTTACCCAGCATCAAGTCCATTCCGACCGGAATATCCATTGCTTTACGCAAGCTTTCCTTGAGCGCAATCGCGCCAGGATCAGGATAACGATTCATCGGTGTGCTGGATACTAGTTCCGAGATTTTCGCCTGCAGGTCTGCTGGCAAACTATAGGGGTTCTCCATTGCATCCAGCTTGATCATGCCGGTACTGACCGGAACATGATAGGCTTTCAGTGAAAGGATTTCGTCTCGAATGATTGAGTCAGGCTTAGGCAACATCATTTATTTCATGAAAAATGGTTTAAGGCTAACATAATCAGTCAGCCTGTGAATAACTAGCTCTTCATCCGATATTCAGCAGATCTGGCATGGGCTTGCAATCCTTCTCCATAGGCCAAAGTAGCAGCTACCTTCCCCAACGTTACCGCACCTTGCTTAGACACCTGAATCAGGCTGGTACGCTTCTGAAAATCATACACACCCAGCGGGGAGGAAAAACGCGCGGTGCGAGAAGTGGGCAGCACGTGGTTGGGCCCCGCACAATAATCGCCCAAAGCTTCACAGGTCATACGCCCCATAAAAATTGCACCGGCATGCTTGATTTTTTTTGCCCATAGCTCAGGCTCGTCCATGGAAAGCTCGAGGTGTTCCGGGGCTATATAATTTGCAATACGAACTGCCTCATCCAGATCTTTCACCTGAATCAGTGCCCCTCGATTTTCCAGTGATTCACGAATCACCGCTTTACGTGGCATATCTTCCAACAGACGATCAATGCTAGCTGCCACAGCATCCAGAAACGCGCCATCCGGCGAGAGTAAAATAGATTGCGCCAGTTCATCGTGCTCTGCCTGGGAAAACAGATCCATGGCGATCCAGTCCGGATCGGTTTTTCCATCACAAATCACCAGAATTTCTGAGGGACCGGCCACCATATCAATTCCCACTACGCCGAATACCCTGCGCTTTGCAGCCGCTACATAGGCATTACCGGGGCCAACAATCTTATCCACTTGCGGTACGCTTTCAGTTCCGTACGCCAGAGCAGCCACGGCTTGCGCGCCACCAATTGTAAATACTCGATCAACGCCACACACTGCTGCAGCAGCCAGAACCAGTTCATTTAACTGACCATCAGGTGTTGGCACGACCATGATCAATTCCGCTACACCCGCTACTTTAGCCGGGATTGCGTTCATTAACACAGAAGAGGGATAGGCCGCTTTACCTCCAGGTACATAAAGGCCTACGCGGTCAAGGGCGGTGATTTGCTGGCCCAGCATAGTGCCGTCTTCTTCGGTATAACTCCAGGACGCCATTAATTGACGATCATGATAGGTACGCACCCTGTGCGCAGCCTGCTCCAACGCATCGCGTTGTTCAGCAGGCAAATTACGCAGCGCTTCTTCAAGACGCTCTTTGGGAAGCGATAGTTCGCTCATGCTTTTTGCCGACAGTCGATCAAAGCGCTGACTATATTCCATCACCGCAGCATCGCCACGCTTTTTCACATCCGCTAATATATCTGCAACAACATGATCAATAGCAGCATCTTGCGCGCCTTCAAATGCGAGCAATTGAACCAGTTGCGCATCAAAGTCTGGCTGTGTGGTGTTATATCGTTTGATGTTTAACATGATTTGAGTCAACTTTTTTGACGGTATTAACGACTACGAGTTAAGACTATTTCCAGGCCAGACTACTTCCCGGCCTGCTGTCTGACAGCGTCTGCAAAGGTATCCAGTATCGGTTGAATCTGTGCGCGTTTCAGCTTGAGCGCAGCCTGATTGACGACGAGACGCGAGCTGATATCCATGATTTCTTCTACTGCCACTAGATCATTCGCTTTCAGGGTATTGCCGCTACTCACCAAATCAACAATGGCATCAGCCAGACCAACTAGCGGTGCCAGCTCCATGGAACCATACAATTTTATCAGGTCAACATGCACACCTTTGCGCGCAAAATGTTCCCGAGCAGTCTGGACATATTTGGTTGCCACACGTAAACGGGCGCCTTTGGTCACTGCCTGCTGATAATCAAATCCGTTCTGCACTGCCACCATCATCCGGCAACGGGCTATCTGCAAATCCAGGGGTTCATACAACCCTGCACCGCCGTGCTCATACAACACATCCTTACCAGCGATTCCCAGATCAGCTGCACCATACTGGACATAGGTCGGCACATCAGAGGCTCGCACGATAATCAACCTTACATCCGGGCGATTCGTATCCAGAATCAGTTTACGTGAAGATTCAGGATCATCTAACGGAACAATGCCTGCCGCTTTTAATAACGGTGTGGTTTCTTCGAATATACGACCCTTGGAAAGGGCAATGGTAATACTATTCAATTACGTAATCTCTAATAGGTGCAAAAATATAATATTACCACAGAGCACATCCAGACCGCAGACAGAACAATGGGTTAAACTGCCTTACAATAATCAAGATACTGCGGATACGAGCTTATGTGTAAGTCTTTAATGGACGCGTTTGATGCGCCCACCTAACTGCGACAGCTTTTCCTCGATACATTCATAACCGCGATCCAGATGGTAAATACGGTCCACCACTGTTTCGCCTTGCGCACTCAGGCCAGCAATCACCAGACTCGCCGATGCGCGCAGATCCGTCGCCATGACAGTTGCGCCACTAAGCTCAGGTACTCCACGCACAACGGCAGCATTACCTTCCACTTCAATTCCCGCACCCATACGCTGCAGTTCCTGCACATGCATGAATCGATTTTCGAAAATGGTTTCAGTCATGATTGCCGTACCTTCCGCAATCACGTTCAACACCATAAACTGGGCCTGCATATCCGTAGGGAAAGCAGGATAAGGTGCAGTACGCACATTCACTGCTTTTGGCCGTCCGGTCATTTCCAGACTGATCCAGTCCTCGCCCGCTTCAATTTTAGCGCCGGCCTCACGCAGCTTTTCAAGCACTGCATCCATGATATCTGTGCGCGTATCTTTCAGCATGATCTTGCCGCCAGTAGCTGCAGCCGCAACCAGGAAGGTACCTGCCTCAATCCGGTCAGGCATGACGCTATACGTTGCGCCGTGCAAACTTTCAACACCATGAATGGTGATCACATCTGAACCTGCACCTTCAATTTTGGCACCCATGGCAATCAGGCAGTTTGCCAGATCCACCACTTCAGGCTCGCGCGCTGCGTTCTCAATCACGGTTGTACCATCTGCCAGCACCGCTGCCATCATGAGATTTTCTGTACCCGTAACGGATACCAGATCCATGAATAAACGAGCCCCTTTCAAACGGCTTGCTTTGGCTTCGATATAGCCGTGCTCTATCTGAATTTCCGCGCCCATGGCTTGCAAACCCTTGATATGCAAATCTACAGGGCGCAGACCAATGGCACACCCGCCCGGAAGGGATACGCGCGCCTTTCCAAAACGGGCCAGCATCGGGCCCAGCACCAGAATGGAAGCGCGCATGGTCTTTACCAGCTCGTAAGGCGCAACCAGATTAGGCAACTTTGCTGCATGCAACTCCACACCCATTTTTTCGTCTACTGAGACATTCATCCCCATCTGCACCAGCAATTCAATCATGGTGGTAATGTCTTTTAAATGGGGCACATTACCCAGCTTCAGTACATCACCCGTCAAAATGCTGGCGCAAAGTATAGGCAAAGCCGCGTTCTTTGCGCCGGAAATCCTGACTTCGCCAGATAAGGGGATGCCGCCCTGAATTGACAGCTTATCCACGATTAGCCCATTCTTCAGGGGTCAACGTTTTCATGGAAAGGGCGTGAATCTCTTGTTTCATTCTGTCGCCCAAGGCCTTATAAACCAGCTGATGCTGCTGCACCATATTTTTACCTTTGAATTCAACACTGACGATCACTGCTTCAAAATGGTGACCATCACCTGCCACTTGCACATATTCACAAGGCAAGCCAGTTTCGATATAACCTTTGATGTTTTCTGGAGTAACCATAATATCCTCTTTATTGACGCAATTTGTAGCCACTCTTCAAGAGGGCCAATGCCATGAATGTTAAAACTAAAAAGCATGTCGCTACGATCGACAAACTTAAATAAGGTGAAACATCGGATACACCGAAAAATCCGTAACGAAATCCATCAATCATGTAAAAAAACGGATTGAAATGAGACAGTCCCTGCCAAAATGCTGGCAAAGAATGAATGGAATAAAATACGCCAGATAGAAAAGTAAGTGGCATGATAATAAAATTCTGGAATCCTGCCAACTGGTCAAATTTTTCCGCCCAAATTCCGGCAATAATCCCCATTGCACCCAGAATGCAGCTCCCGGTCAAGGCAAACAGCAAAATCCAGAGAGGCTGGTACATTGGCATGTTCGCAAAAAAAAGTGTTCCCAGAAAAACGCCAAATCCGACTACCAGGCCGCGCACAGCGGATGCCAGCGTGTAGGCCATAAAGAATTCCCGGTAAGACAGAGGCGGCAACAAAATAAAGATGATACTCCCCGTCACTTTGGATTGGATCAAACTGGACGAACTATTTGCAAAAGCATTTTGCAGCACGGCCATCATGACCAGACCGGGAATCAAAAAAGCCGTGTACGACACACCCGGATAAACCTGTACATGCCCTTCAAGTACATGTGAAAAAATCAGCAGATACAACAGGGCAGTCAAAACCGGAGCCAGTACTGTCTGAAAACTCACTTTCCAGAAACGTAACAGTTCTTTGTAAAAAAGGGTGTAAAAACCTGTCATCATTAATGTTTGCTCATTATTTTAACAAACACATCTTCCAGATCAGGTTGCACCAATTCCATATCACCGATACAAACATTAGCTTCACGCAATTGCACCATCACCCATTCCAGCTCCGCATAATCGCTAATTTCCAGCGTATAGGTTTCGGCATCCTTCGCACACATCCTGGATTTTAAAGACAGGGGCAATGTATCCGGTGTCAGTTTCAGCTTGATATGCTTATCTGTAATGGTGTCCAGTAAATTTTGCGTGCTATCCAGAGCAACAATTTCACCCTGCTTGAGCATAGCAATGCGGCTGCACAATGTTTGCGCTTCTTCCAGATAATGGGTCGTGAGGACAATGGTGTGACCATCCTGATTCAGTTTGCGAATAAACTGCCACAGGGTCTTCCGCAACTCCACGTCCACTCCGGCAGTCGGCTCATCCAGAATAATCACAGGAGGTTTGTGAACCAGCGCCTGCGCCACCAGCACTCGCCGCTTCATTCCGCCCGAAAGTGCGCGCATATTCACGTTGGCTTTTTCTGTCAGATCCAGATGATGCATAATCTCATCAATCCAGTCATCATTCTTGCGCAAGCCAAAATAGCCGGACTGAAATTTGAGCGCCTCACGCACGGTAAAAAAGGGATCGAACACCAATTCCTGAGGCACCACCCCCAAAACGCGACGCGATTCTCGATAGCTGGCAACCACATCGTGCCCCAGCACTTCAGCCACGCCTTTGTCAGCGCGTGTAATGCCCGCGAGAATACTGATCAAGGTGGTTTTTCCTGCACCATTTGGCCCAAGCAGCGCAAAAAATTCACCTTGTCTGACCTCGAGATCCACCCCCTTCAGGGCATGAAGACTTCCGAAGTTTTTATGAATGCCGCTAATTCGTATGGCAGGTAACATCAAGGAATTTTACTTTTTTACTGGTGAGATTTGGCTAGGGAAATTCACAGCAACTTTGCTGCATTCATTGGTTGGGGATCATTTCTTCAACGCCGTAAAGCGCAATCAGACTTTTCAGATTTTCAGGCAGATTAAAAAACAAAATAGGTTGATTCCTGAGCTGCGCCTCACGCATCCACTGCAGCAGTATGCTTACAGCAGATGAATCCACTTCCTCCACGCCCGCCAGATCCACCTTCACATCTTCATGATTGAATAAGGATTCTCCTTCTTCCATGATGGCGCGCGCATTATCCATAGTGATCGACCCTTTTAACACAAAACGTTCACCGTTTTTGCTGATCATTTTTTAGCAGCCGTGCTTTGTGAACCACCGGAAGCAGATTGATTTTTCTCAACCAGGGTTTTGATCAGTCCATCAATACCTGATTGACGAACTTCGCTTGAAAAAGAGCTGCGATAGTTAATCACCAGACTCACACCATCCACTGTTACATCATAGACCTTCCAGCCATCCGCTGTTTTTTCCATGGCATAATCTATAGGGATAGGCTGTGCGCCCGGCTGAACAACCTGTGTTTTAACCGTCACATCGGTTTCATCCGGCTGCATTTTAAAAGGTTTAAAATCAATTACCTGATTTTTATACGCTGCTAATGAATTGGAATAGGTTCTCACCAGTAACGTACGAAACTCTTTAACCAACGATTCTTGCTGCGGCGCAGTTGCACTGCGCCAGTTTTTACCTACTGCCAGACGAGTCATGCGCGCAAAGTCAAAGTGTGGCAAAATTTTTGCCTCAATTAATTTGTGCAACTTTTCCTGGTTACCAGCAAGGTCTTTATCCTGCTTGATTAATGCCAGCACTTCCTGAGTGGTATTTTTAGCAAGCGCATCAGGTGTCATATCGGCAGCTTGCACGCTAAAAGACCCAAAAAACAATGCAGCTATTAACATGCGATTTATAAAGTTCATTTCATTTATCCTGTAAAGTTTTTAACTTGATAATCCTGATTACTGCTCAGCTTTTTTTCCGCCTTCAGACCCTTTGCTGAACAGGAACTGTCCAATCAAGTTTTCCAGTACAACAGCAGACTGGGTTAATTTAAACGTGTCGCCATCCTTGAGCATCGCCTCATCACCGCCTGGAGATAGACCTACATATTGCTCCCCCAAAAGGCCAGAGGTCAAAATAGAAGCCGTTGTATCCTTTGAAAATGCATATCTTTTATCGATGCGTATTGTCACTTTTGCTTCATATTTAGAATTATCAAAAGCTATTTCAGCGACCCTTCCGATGACTACACCGGCACTTTTTACGGGCGCTTTGGGTTTAAGTCCGCCAATATTCTCAAAATCTGCATGCACAACATAGCTCTCAGACATATTGAAAGTGCTCAAGTTCCCCACCTTGAGACCGAGCACGAGTAAAGCAGCCAAACCGCCCACCACAAAAATGCCTACCCATAAATCCAGCGTTGTTCGCGTCATTTTTGCAACCTTTCAAAAAATATTCATAGAGTTAGCTTTTTAAATTCCCGTATCAACTCACGCCGCGGAACATAAAAGCTGTCAAAATAAAATCCAGTGCCAATATGGCCAGAGAGGATGTCACCACGGTTCTTGTTGTTGCATGGGATACGCCTTCTGCCGTTGGTGGTGCATCATAGCCTTCAAAAAGCGCAATTGAGGTGACAGCCAACCCAAACACAAAGCTCTTTATCACGCCATTTACAATGTCGGTTCTGAAGTCAACTGCTGCCTGCATTTGCGACCAGAAAGAACCCACATCTACGCCAATCATGACTACACCAACCAAATACCCGCCAAATATACCCATTGCGCTGAACATGGCAGCCAGCAACGGCATTGAAATCACCCCACCCCAGAATCGCGGGGCTACCACACGCGCAATCGGGTCAACGGCCATCATTTCCATGGCAACAATCTGTTCTGTGGCTTTCATCAAGCCAATTTCTGCAGTTATAGCAGAACCTGCGCGACTGGCAAACAGCAACGCGGCCAGTACAGGCCCCAGTTCACGAACCAGGCTCAATGCAACCAACGTACCCAATGCCGACTCGGAACCATACTTTTGCAACGTTTCGTACCCTTGCAACCCCAAAACCATACCAACAAAAAGCCCCGACACCAGAATGATAATCAGCGACAGCACACCGCTGAAATACACTTCTTTGATAATGAGATGAATACGGCGGAAGCTCATGCCAGAACTAAGCAGAATCATCGCAAAAAAACGAGAGGCATAACCCAGGCGCCAAATACCGTTCACCACATGGCGGCCGACTCCCTGCAATGCACTGATTAACCCGTTAAACATGGAGTGCTCCCTTCATCAGGTCTTCCCGATAATCCGTTGCCGGATACTGGAACGGCACCGGCCCATCCATTTCGCCATGAACGAATTGGTGTACAAAAGGCAGGTCCGATTGACGCATCTCTTCAGATGTACCATGTGCCACAACCAGTCCTTCCGATACAAAATACACATAATCAACGATTTTGAGAGACTCCTGCACATCATGCGTCACGATTATAGACGTAATACCCAATGTATCCGTTAATCGTCGAATCAGGTTACCAATGACACCGAGAGAAATCGGGTCAAGCCCTGCAAAAGGTTCATCGTACATCATCAACATAGGATCCAGCGAGATAGCACGCGCCAGTGCGACACGTCGCGCCATGCCTCCCGACAATTCTGCCGGCAACAGGTGGCGCGCACCACGCAAACCAACTGCATGCAATTTCATCAGTACCAGATCACGAATGACGTTTTCCGGGAGATCCGTGTGTTCCCGCATTTGAAAAGCCACGTTATCAAATACAGACATATCCGTAAACAGCGCACCAAACTGGAACAACATACCCATTCGGTGGCGCATCTTATACAAGCCGTCTCTATCCAGTTCATGCATCACTTGCCCGTCAACGCGAACTTCTCCGGCAGTCGGTTTGATCTGCCCCCCTATCTGGCGCAGCAAAGTGGTTTTTCCACACCCGCTCCCGCCCATGATAGCCACTACTTTGCCACGGGGAATAGACATATCGATCCCTTTCAGGATTGCCCGTTTACCGTATGCAAAATTAAGGTTAGAGATTTCTACCAGGTTATCAGCGGACACAAATGATCACACAAATATTCAAAAGGCATTCATTTTAATCTAGTTTTGTCATTTCAACAAAACTCGTTACAAACCCATAATTTCCAACAATCGCTGAACATCACTCATGGCTTTCAAATCAGGCTCGCGGCTGATTAAAAAAATCTGCGTTCCTTGTTCGTTGTATGCCTGTAACTCCTGAGCCAGTTTTTTATAGTCTGCCAGAGGTGTTAACCATACAACCCGGCCTTCCAGGCCGCTTTCAGATTCAATCCTGCCCAACGAATCCGCCAACACCCATTGAGAAGAAAGCATAATCAACTTTTCTTTATCAGCTAAATTCATTCCTTTGGGATTCGCTTCCAGCACAAAACGAAAAGGGTCCATCACATCATTGCACCACACTCCCAACTCAGCAGCAGTCAAGCCAGACCACTCAGCATAAGGCAGGTAAACGCAGGAAAAATGGTTGTTGTAGAAGGTTAAGCGCCAATCAGGTGGCAAATCCTCCGGGTAAAACACCCCCATCCAGGACGCATGCTCCCATCCCACGCTTCCGACATAACACTGATAGGTTGGTGTTTTTTCCATATACTGGCATTATAAGAGCCTTATGAAGTCCTGTCAGGTTAACAAAGTTCATTCATGCATTTCGACCTCTTTTACGAAATTTCCAACCCCCCTTTTCTGGAGCGTACTGAAGCTCAGGCCTATGAAGATGCTATTACGGAAATCACGCTGGCTGATGAATTAGGCTTTCGTTGTGCGTGGCTGGTGGAACATCATTTCATGCGTCACTATTCCCATTCTTCGAAACCGGACCTGATACTTGCCGCGCTGTCTCAGCGTACCAACGCTATCCGCCTGGGACTGGGCGTTATTCCCATGCCGTTGCATCATCCTGTGCACATTGCTGAACGGGTTGCCACGCTGGACATTTTATCCAAGGGAAGAATAGAGGTTGGTATTGGGCGCGGCTTTTCCCCTCAAGAGTTTCAGGTATTTGGCAAGGAGATGGGGGCAAGCCGCAACACGGTGGATGAATCGCTGGAAATTCTGCGACTTTCATTCAACAAAAAGCCAGTTACATTTAAAGGGGAGCATTTTCAGTTAACGCAGACGGACATTTTACCCCAAACAGTGCAAACACCCCACCCACCATTATGGAGCGCTGCCGTCAGCCCGGATAGCTTTCCCTGGGTAGCCAAACAGAAACTAGGTATGCTGGCTGGGCCTTTCAAACCCTGGCTCATGACAAAACATGACATCAAGCATTTTCTTGATGCGTGGGAGAGCCCAGAAAAACCGCGTATCGGCATGACACTGGGCATCGTCTGCCTGCCAGACCGGAACCGCGCCAAACAAGTTGCCAAACAGGCGCTCATCTGGTTTTACCAGGAACTGTACAAAACCACCCTGCCTGTTCTGGAAAAACTCTATCCCAGCTACGAACATTTCCATGAACTGGGCCGTTTCCGGGAAATCATGAAACTCGGAATCAACCTGACATTACTGGAAACATTCGGACTAGCGGTTGTCGGCAACCCGGATGATTGCATCAAACAGTTGAAGAAGTATCAGGCCGCAGGGGTTACCAATATGTTGCTAGCAGTTGGCGCAGGCGGAACTCAGACTGAAATCGTACAGGAATCGCTCCGCTGCATCGCAGAAGAAGTCATGCCCGCATTTCGCTCGGATGCCAATTAACACCTGCGTACCAAGAATTTAATTAATGAACATTTTCATTACCGGCAGTGCATCTCATCTGGCTCAGGCGTTACTGCCTGGACTATGCAGTTCCCCTCAAGTTTCAAAAGTGACTGGCATAGATCTCAGACCCTCAGCCTTTCAGCACAACAAATTCCATGAAACACAAATGGATGTGCGTGACCCACGCCTGCCAGCTCTCCTGAGAGGACAAGACGCACTGATTCATCTGGCTTTTGTCGTACTGCGGGGTAAAGTCAGCATCGCTGACATGTTTGCCATTAACGTCACGGCCAGCCAGCGATTATTCGATGCAGCCCGGGATGCCAATATCAATCGACTGATTCACTTATCCAGCACATCGGTTTATGGCAGCGGTTGCGACCTGAAAGAAACAGACACATTCAACCCTTTACCGGGGTTTCTTTATGCTCAGCATAAAGCCGCGCTGGAACAATGGATGACCTCTCACCATCCTCGTGCGGTGCGTCTGCGTCCACATATTATTCTTGGCCCACATGCACAGCCGCTGTTAAAAACGCTGATCCGCCAGCCATTTTATATTCGCCTGCCTGATCCGCAACCATTGCTGCAATGTGTGCATGAAGCAGATGTGGCAGCCGCTATTCAACTGGCGCTATTTTCTGAAGCGCAAGGTGCTTACAATCTGGCGGCACCGGATAGCTTCAGCTTCAAAGCGATCATCAAGAAATATCACACACTTGCGCTGCCTTTGCCTTTTGGTGTTGCCAGGGCGGCATTGGGGGCCAGTTGCAAATGGTTTGGTGTTGGAGGAGAGCCAGCGTGGTTGGATGGGGTAGGGAAAACCCTGACAGTGGACTGTACAAAAACGCGAGCATTGGGATGGGAACCCCAATTCAGCTCGCTTGGCGCTATTGACACAATAATGAACCAGATTGGCTAGAAAGCTTAGATCGATTAGATAGTTCTTACCATTTTTGGAATTACTGCAAATCTAGAAAACTCGGTTTTAACCGCGCCTCTGCGCCTCCGCGGTTAATTTACAAATTGCCTAAACCGCTTAATGAACAAAACTAGGCTGCGAACCGCTGAGCCAATTCCAGCACACGTTTACCGGAAGGAAATTCCGCTTTCCCTGCTGTTTCTACAGCCTTTGCAAATCCAGAAAAAAAATCAGGCAAAGCTTTGACCACAACTTGTTTACGCAATCGGCCAGCACTTTGCACCGCCCATTCAGCGCGATAATTAGCCTGCGGTGCTGCAGAGCAGATCTTCATGCTCCAAGAAGGTTCGTGAATTTTCCACTCATGAGGCCGCACGACCAGACGATGCGCTTTCAACGTCTCCACTCCCACGTAAGGCCCTTCAAATTCCACCTGCAAATCTGCACAAATGCCACTCAACATATGATCCAGATTGGAAAGCGCATCATCCAATGCGGATGTCACCGCCACTTTCTCGCTGTGGCTTTGCTGGACTAAATAGGAAATAAAATCTTTCATTCGGTAACCCTGAGTTGGCACTTTGGTAAAATCAAAAAAGCATTTTACCATGCGCGCAATCCTCGCGGCCAACAGCAGATAAATAGCCATTAACTCCTCAAGGCTTTTTGAATTTCAATCTTGGGAATACGCATCCGCCTTTCTCCAACGCGATCATTGGCTTGAATTCCAGGTCGAACTGGCGCTGTGTGCCAGAAGCGGCCACTGAAAAATTTTCTCCAAAGCAGACGTTAAAGTATTCATGGTGTACTCTAATCACATATTTTTATCTAGGCAGCTTAGCAAACGATGCGAGCTACCAAATGCAATTTAACAAGAGGAACGCTACTTGCGCAATATACATTGGTTGTTGAAGGCATTCAGCACAATTGGATTGATATTGACTTTGGGAGTGAGCTTGAGCGCGGATGCAGGACTATTCGGGTTCGGTGGGGATAGCTGGAAAGAGGAAGTTCTCTTGCACGATGGGCAAAAGATAGTCGTCACGCGCTCACAGACGTATGGCGGACGGCATGACCCGGGTGATTCGCCTCCGGTAAAAGATCAGTCCATTACTTTTTCTTTACCTGGTACAAGTAAATCCATCATCTGGAATGACGCAACTACTGAGGATATTGGGCATGCCAACTTTGATATACTGGCGCTGCACATAAAAAATAATACACCATACATCGTGGCATCACCCAATCTCTGCATTTCCTATAACAAGTGGGGTAACCCTACGCCGCCTTACATATTCTTCAAATACATCGGTAAAGCTTGGCAACAAATTTCTCTTTCTGAGTTTCCAGTTGAATTCAGCAATATTAACTTGGTGATAAACACTGAATCACATGCAAAAGAGTTGGTCGATTATGGCGTAGCTTCTGTAGAATTAGTCAATCAATTGAATAGTAGTTTAAGGCAAGCAGAATATATAACCATTATTCGCGAACCAATCAGCAACGGTTGTCCAAAACTGGAACGAATAGAAGGTGGGTGGCAAACACCAGGCGGACCTAAATTAGCTTATCCCATTCCGTCACCTCAACCCAAATGACCGCTTTATAGAACCCTAAACGACCGTTCAGGGTCGCGAACGACATTTCTCCTTATTTAGCTAAGGGTCTTAGGAAGTTAAAGCGGGTTTAGTCTCAACAATTTGAGTAGTCCAAGGTAAAGATTATCACGACGATGATTAAAGCGATATTCAGTTTC